>JAHWJE010000307.1 GCA_019348575.1 Actinomycetota bacterium
CAGGCCGCGGCCGTCGTACGGCTGATCGAGCGGCACGGCGGCGGGCCGGTCGTGCTCGCCGCGCACTCCTACGGCGCCGCGGTCGCCGTCGCCGTCGCGAAGGACCGGCCTGACCTGGTCCGGAGGCTCGTCCTGGTCACGCCGGCGGCGTTCGCCAACGCCGAGCAAGCCCGTGAACGGATCGGCGGGCGGTCCTGGATCGCCCGCAAGACCATGAGCGGATCGCCCGTCGCGGACGTCGCCTGCGGGATCATGTGCCTGCTCCGCCGGCCCCTGACCGCGCTCGCGCCGCGGGCGGCGGCACGGGTCTCGCCCGACATCCCCGACGACGTCGCCCGCGACGTAGGGCAGGCGGCGCCAGACACGCCCGTACACTCGGCCGAAGTACGTCTGCGCACGCGGGACGATCGTCGGCCCGCAGAAGTCGACGCCGGCAGCGATTGCGTGCGCGATGCTCGAGAGGGCGTTGTCGGACAGCTCTACGTCCGCGTCGACGTAGACGCGGTCGGCATGCGCTGCCCGCAGGTCACCGGCGTTCAGGGCGGCGGGCTTGCCGGCACGTGGCAGCACGAGCACTTCGAGCGAGAGCCCGCGTGCGGCCAGGGCGTCCGCGTAGGTCTGTGCCACCGCGGCGGTGCCATCCGTGCACCCGTTCGCGACCACAACCACCTGCACACCAGGTTCACAATCCTGGCGGACGAGCGAAGACAGGCACGCGCCGATCACCGCCGATTCCTGGTGCGCCGGGATGACAACGGTCAGCATCACGGGGATCCAGACGCTCGCAGGCTCAGCCCGGTGAGCTGATGTCCTGGCTGTACCAAGGTCTAGTGAGCGGCGGCTCACCGTACCTTTCTCGTGCTATCCAGCGGCCGTCGTCTCGCGCTCCTGCGTCGCGAGCTCGGCCAGCACTTCCTCGGTGTGCTCGCCCAGCTGCGGCGACGGCTTCGCCGGCAGCCGGCCCGACACGCTGAACTTCAGCGGCGAGGCCGGCGTGAGGTACGTGCCGACCGGGTGCTCGACCATCGAGAACATCGGGTTGGCCTCCGAGCAGCGCGGGTCCTCCTGCACGAGCTGCTTGAAGGTCTGATACGGGCCCCAGGAGACGCCCGTGCCCGCGAACGCCTCGCGGATCTGCTCGAGCGTGCGCTGCGCGAACCACGGCATCAGCAACTCGCGGATCAGCTCGCGGCCCTTGTAGCGCCCGGCCTCGCCGCGGAAGTCGTGGCCGGTTGCCTGCTCGACGTTGGAGAACAGCTGCTCGGTGCCGGTCGCCTCCTTGAGCGCCTTCCACTGGCGCGCCGTCAGCGCGACGACCATCACGCGGCGGCCGTCGGCGGTCGGGAAGTCGCCGCCGAAGGCGCCGTAGAGGTAGTTGCCGTCGCGCGGCTGATCGCGGCCCTCGAGCTGGACCTCGGCGATCCGGCCGAGGTGGCCGACGGTGGCGAAGGCGACGTCGCTCAGCGCGATCTCGACGAGCTGTCCCTCGCCCGTCCGGTCGCGGTGGCGCAGCGCGGCGAGCAGGCCGACGACGGCGAGGCCGCCCATGATCGAGTCCCACGCCGGCATCAGGCTGTTGGTCGGCGCGGCCCAGTCGCGCGGCCCCATCGCCTCGGGGAACCCGGCCGACGGGTTGACGGTGTAGTCGACCTCCGAGGACCCGTCGTGGTTGCCGGTCATGACGACCATGATCAGGTCCTCGCGGCGCTCCTTGAGCTTCTCGTAGCTCATCCATCCGCGCGCCGGGAAGTTCGTCATGAAGATGCCGTTGCCCTCGCCGGGCATCGTGATGAGCTGCGCGAGCTGCTCGCGGCCCTCGTCGGAGCGCAGGTCGATCTCGATCGAGCGCTTGCCCTTCTGCAGCCCCGACCAGAACAGGCTGTCGCCGCTCGACGTCAGCGGCCAGCGCTTCCAGTCCAGCCCGCCGCCCGGAGCGTCGAACCGGATCACGTCCGCCCCGAGCTGCGCGAGCGTCATCCCTGCCGTCGGCGCGGCGACGAACGCCGAGCCCTCGATCACGCGCACCCCGTTGAGGATCCCCTCGCTCATGCCATCGCTCCCACGAGTCGCCAGTCCAGGACGTCGTCCAGTGCGCCGTCGGCGCGCTGCGCGGAGACCTCGACGCGCAGCGTGACGAGGCCGCCGCCGCCGGGCAGCGCCTCGGTCTCCTCCAGCTGCACGGTGCTGCGCAGCACGTCGCCCTCGAAGACGGGAGCGAGGTGGTTGCAGTGATGCCAGCCGATGATCGTGACGAGGTTGGGCAGCGTCCTGGTCACGTGCGCGGCGGCGATGCCGATCATGTGGCCGCCGTAGACGAGGCGCCGGCCGGAGCTGTGCGAGCCGGGGTCGCTGTGCGCCTTGGCGAGGTTCAGCGACAGCCGCACGAGCTCCGTCGCCGCCGTGACGCTGTCGCCGCCGTCGAGCACCCACGTCGTCGGTGCCGCCAGGTCGTCGAAGTGCGCGCCCGGCACCGCGCTGCGATACACGCCGAGGTCGATCCCGTCGAGCGCGGCGTGCAGCGCGTCGCGCGGCAGGTCGGCGGGAAAGCGGTCGAGGTCGTCGGCGTGCGGCTGCGACGCGTCGACGTCGCGGATCGGGAGCATCGCGCAGCGCCAGTAGTCGAGGATCGCGCGGTCCTGCTGGTCGGTCGTGACGATGTGCAGGACGGCCAGCCCGGTCGGCTTGCGGCCCTCCCTGAGCGTGTTGCGCCTGAGCGCGACGATCTCCGTCGTCGACTTCAGCGTGTCACCGATCGCGGGCAGGCGGCGCAGCATCAGCCGACGGTAGAAGAGGTTGCCGATGACGCGCTGCGTCGGCAGCGTGGACTGGCCGATCGAGACGTCGCAGACGAGCATCGGGTGGGCGAGGCGGCGGCCGGCGACGCGCTCGGAGAGGTTCGCGTCGAGCGCGAGGCGCAAGCGGTCTCCGACGATCGACTGGTGCAGCGCCGCGTGCCCCTCGCTGAGGGTCATCGCGGGGAACTCGACGTAGAGATCGCCGACCGACAGCTCCTCCCAGTACGGCCCGCCGACCTGCACTGCGTCGCTGGCGATCGTCGGCTGTGCACTCATGGCGGCGCAACGTACACGATCGCGCTGGGCGTCGGGGTCTGCTCGGCGGGCGGCGCCTCACGACGCGGGGCGCTGGCGCTGGCGCATGGCGAAGGCCAGCACGTCGCCCGCGACGAGCGGCTCCTCGGGATCGGA
>JAHWJE010000308.1 GCA_019348575.1 Actinomycetota bacterium
GGGCAGCCGCTTCTGGCGGCCGGCAATTCGTATGGCTGGGGCTACGGCGTTCAGGCCTACACAAAGTTGGAGTTCCAACTGCCGGCAATCGCGCAGTCCTTCCGCACGCACATCGCGCTGGATGCGCTGGCCGGCCTTGACGACCGGCTGGTAGATCAGGTGGGCGTAGTAATAGTCGAGCCCGTCATCGCCCTGGACGTAGACGTTCCAGCCGCCCAGCTCGTCGTAGGCGGCGTGCGTGACCGTCCCGCCGACCATCGCCAGGACGCGCGTGCCGGGCGGGGCGAAGATGTCGGCCGCGCCGGGGTGCTGGCCGTGGTGCAGGTCGACCGGCCCCTGGAAGCCCTCGACCGGGAACACCGCGTCCGGGGTGAAACCCGACACGCTGGCCCCGCCCGCGCCCGCCTGCGCCTGCGCCCGCGCCACCCCCGCCGAGGACTTCGACGACGAACGTGTTGCCCGCGGCGTCCGCGGCGCAGGCGTGCGCTGCCGCCGGCGTCCCGCTGCTCCGGCTCGAGCGCCCGGGCTGGTCGCCCTCGGCGGGCGACGACTGGCACTGGGTCGCCGACCTCGACGAGGCCGCGGTCGCGAACCTCGAGCTCGTCGAGACCTTGATCGGGCGGCACGCGCAGGGCTCGCTGCTCGACGTGATCGACGAGACAGTGACGGCGCCGGGGCGCGGCTGTTGCGGCGGTGGCTGTTGTATCCGCTCGTCGATGTCGCGCGCCGTCGGCGTCCGCCCGAGCTCCTCGCCGAGCGCCCGCAGCTGCCCGATCGTCGAGCGCGCCTCGCGGACGGCCCTGACGCCGGTCTGCGATGCCTCGCCCAGCCCGCGCACGGCGGGCCGCGCGGACTGCGCGAACGGTCCCAGGCGCTGCAGCAGCTCGGTGAGGTCGGGCGCCGCGCCGCGCAGGTCGCGCAGCGCCGGCGTCTGCAGCCGCGCGGTCGTGCCGAGGTCGGCGAGCGTGGGCTGCAGCTCGCGCAGGAAGCGCGGCAGCTTGTCGACCGTCGCGCGCAGCGCCGCCGAGCGGCTGGCCGAGGCCTCGGTGGTGTCGGCCGTCTCGCGCACGAAGCGCCCGACGTCGGAGCGGTTGCGCGCCAGGCCGGCGAGCACGGTGTCGGCATCGCGCGTGAGCCGGCGCAGCGTGCGCCGGTTGGCGTTGAGGATGTCGAGCACCTTGTCGGTCTCGCGCAGCGCCGGGACGGCGCGGCGCAGGGTCGTCTGGACGTCCTCGCCGCGGGCGGCCAAGCCGATCCCGAGCTCGGTGAGGATCAGCCCGAAGCGCTCGCGCGCGGGGCGGCGCAGGATGTCGAGGACGAGGTCCGGCGGGATCGTGCCGCCGGTCTGCTCGACGGGGATCGTGCGCGGCGCGGGGGCCGGCGCCCTGCCCGGATCGCAGTCCAGGTAGTACTCGCCGATCAGCGACTGCGGCTTGACCTCGCAGAAGACGTCGGAGCGAAAGCCCGCGAAGCTCGGCCGCGTCACGACGATCGTCGCCAGCGCGCGCGCCGTCGAGCGCTGGACGTCGAGCCGCTCGATCTTGCCGACCGTCACGCCGTCGGCGCGCAGGTCCGAGCCCTCGGTCAGGCCGAACGCGTTGTCGAGCACGACGGTGTGGCGCTCCTCGTCGGCGGCGCCGGCGGACGTCGCGGCGAGCGTCGCGCCGCCGCCGGCCAGCAGGGCGACCAGGAAGATGAGCAGCGACCGCGTCATGGGCCGATCGGCAGCTGGCTCGGGTCGCAGTTGAAGTCCGGCGACGGCTTGTAGGGGTTCGAGCCGTCCGGCGCCGGGCGCTCGAGCGAGCCGGGGCAGCGGTTGTTGCGGCCGGTCTTGACGCCCGCGCTGAGGATCAGGTTGCGCAGCTCGGCCGGGATCGGCAGCGCGTTGAGCGCCGGGCCCACGGTGAAGCCGTTGAGCGCCAGGCCCGCGCGCGAGTAGTTGCCCAGCGCGTCGTAGCCGCCGCTCGTCGAGAAGTCGTCGAACCAGCCGACGAGCTCTGGCGCGTAGGGTCGCAAAAAGGCGATCTGCTTCGTCGCGCCCTCGAAGGCCTCGATCGTCGCCGGGAACGCGCCGGGTCGCTTGGCGCCGTTGCGCTCGGCGCTCTTGTTGGCGATCCGGTCGAGCGCGGGCTGGCGGCGCAGGAGCTCGACGAGGTCGTTGTCCCTCCCCGGCCGGCGGACGGTCTGCGACAGCTCTGCGATCGCCGGCCGCGCGTCGCGCGCGAACGGGCGCAGCTGGTCCATCAGCGGGATGAGGCTGTCGCGCACGACGGGCGTTGCGTCCTCGACGAGCGGATCGAGGTCGTCCAGCGCCGAGCGCAGGTTCACGAAGGTCGTGTTCGCCTTGCGCATGACGCCGGGCAGCAGGCCCACCGACTGGCCCAGCGCCTCGCCATTGGAGGTCAGCGCGGAGGTCGTCTTCGCCAGGTTGCGCGTCAGGTCGGCGAGCACGCGGTCCTGCGCGGAGACATCGGTCACGAGGCGCGACGTCTCGACGATGAAGCGCTCGAAGTCGGGCGTGTTGCGGTTCAGCTCGCCGAAGAGGCGCGCCGAGGACGACAGCGCCGGGTTGAGATAGCGCAGGGCGGCGTTGGCCTCCTCCTCGTTGCCGGCCTGGAAGTCGCGCAGGAAGGCGACGCTCTTCTGCACGCCCTCGCGGGCCTCGGGGTCGAAGGTGTTGAAGATCTCGTCGAGGTCGACCGCCGCCTGCGTGTTCTCGGTCGCCAGCGTGCCGCCGTCGGGGATCGGCGCGCCGTCGGCGCCGCCGAGATGCAGGTCGACGTAGCGGTTGGCGACGCCCGACAGCGAGGTCTGGCGGATGATCGCCCGCGTGCCGCGGCGCAGCGGGTGGTAGCCCTCGGCGTCGATGCTCATCACCACGCGCGCCTTGCCGTCGTCGGTCAGGACGATCTCCTCGACCGTGCCGACGGGCGCGCCGGCGACCTTCACCGCATTGCCCTCGACGAGCTGGCTGGCCGAGACGAAGTCGGCCTTGACGCTGTAGGCGCTGCCGCCGGCCAGCACGACCACCAGCACGACCAGGCCGATCGCCGCGAGCACCGCGACCGCGCCGATGACCCGCCCTCGCCCATCCCTAGGAAGCACTAGAGCACCAATGTAGACCCCTGGACCCTCAGCCAGCGCCGGTGCTCCTCGTAGTCGGGACAGTGCCGGCGCACGAGCGCCCAGAAGGTCGGCGAGTGG
>JAHWJE010000309.1 GCA_019348575.1 Actinomycetota bacterium
GGGCTTGGTGAGGACGAGCTTCGCCAGGCCGCACGTCTTCTGGACCGACGGGTTGCCGCCGATCTCGCAGTAGTTCGCGGGCTCACCGCCGTGCGCGCGCACGGCGTCGAACAGCGTCAGCGACCCGCCCCCCGCGCCGATCACGAGGCCGATGCTGCCGTCGAACTCCGTCACGTTGCCCGCGACGCCGCGGTGGTCGGCGCCGTCGACCTCCTCGCCGGCGAGCTCGAACGCCGTCGGCTCGCGCGCCAGGCGCGTCTCGTCGTCGCCCACGCCGAGGTCCTTCAGCAGCGCCTTGTGGCGCCCGCGCGCCTCGCTCTCCATGTCCATGTGCGCATCCAGCGCGACGAAGCTGCCGTCGTTCATCTCGCCGAGCGGGTTGATCTCGGCGAGCACCATGTCGTTGTCGACGAAGAGCTGCGCGAGGTTGCGCACGATCGGCGTCAGGCGCTGCAGCGGCTTGCCGGTCACGCCGGTCTGCGCGATGCACTCCTTGGCCTGGAAGTCGGAGATCGGCAGCAGGTTGGAGATGTGGACGCGCCCGACGTGGTCGGGGTGCTGCTCGGCGACCTCCTCGATGTCGATGCCGCCCATGTCGCTGAAGAGGATCACCGGCTTCTTCGCCGTTCCGTCCCAGACGACGCCCGCGTAGTACTCCTGCTTGACGTCGGCCTTCGGGTCGACGAGCACGCCGCGCGGCATGTGCCCGTTGATCTCCAGCTCGAGGATGGCGGCGGCGTGCCGCTCGGCCTCGTCGGGCGTGTCGGCGAACTTCACGCCGCCGGCCTTCATGCGCCCGCCCGTCAGCACCTGCGACTTGATCACCGTCGGGCCGCCGATCCGCTCGGCGATCGCCCGCGCCTCGGCGGCGTCCTTCGTGAAGCCGAAGTCCGTGACCGGAATGCCCGCGCGCCTGACGATCTCGCGGGCCTCGTACTCGAAGAAACGCATCTGCTCCTGATCAGTAAGGACCGACGTCCGCGCGGGACCCTACCGATCAGGCGGCCGCGCCCTGCATCTCGTAGGCCTCGGCGAGGTCGGGGTCCTTCCTGGCGAGCATCTCGGCGAGGTCGACCATCACGCGGCACTGCTTCCAGGTCGCGTCGTCCTGCATCTTGCCGTCGATCATGTGCACGCCGCGCCCGTCGGGGATCGCCTCGATGACCTTCTTGGCGAAGGCGACCTCGTCGGGGTCGGGGGAGAAGACCTTCTTGGCGATGTCGATCTGCACGGGGTGCAGCGACCAGGCGCCGACGCAGCCCATCAGAAACGCCGCGCGGAACTGCGCCTCGCAGCCGGCGACGTCCTTGATGTCGCCGAACGGGCCGTAGAACGGCAGCAGCCCGCGCGACGTGCAGGCGTCGACCATGCGCCCGATCGAGTAGTGCCAGAGGTCCTGCTGGGCGGCCGGACGCGGCGCGTCGGGGTCGTCGGGGTCGGGATCGGAGAGCGACACGTAGCCCGGGTGCCCGCCGCCGACGCGCGTCGTCTTCATCCGGCGGCTGGCGGCGAGGTCGGCCGGCCCGAAGCTCATCCCCTGCATGCGCGGGCTCGCCGACGCGATCTCCTCGAGGTTCGTGACGCCGAGCGCGGTCTCGAGCAGCGCATGGACGAGGATCGGGCGGTCCAGGCCGGCCTTCGCCTCGAGCTGGGCGAGCAGGCGGTCGACGTAGTGGATGTCCTCGGCGCCCTCGACCTTGGGCACCATGACGACCGAGAGCTTGTGGCCGATCTCGCTGACGATCCGCGTGAGGTCGTCGAGCACCCACGGCGACTCGAGCGAGTTGATCCGGGTCCACAGCGCGGTGTCGCCGAGGTCCATCTCGCGGCCGACCGTGACGAGCCCCTCGCGCGCGGCCTCCTTGCGCTCGACGGGCACCGCATCCTCGAGGTTTCCGAGCAGGATGTCGACCTTGCGCGCGATGTCGGGCGCCTTGGCGACCATCTTCTCGTTGGAGAAGTCCAGGAAGTGGATCATCCGCGAGGGCGTGACGGGGATCTCGTGCAGCGGTTCGGGCGCGCCGATCGCCAGCGGCTTGAAGAAGGCTCGGGGGTTCTTCACGTGGTCGCTCTCCCGGGTCGGTGGGCGGCGTGTGCGGGTGCCCCCGGAACCTATCGAGTCGGCGTATGGGCGGGGGTGCGTCGAAACATCGTCGTCACGCGACGGCGATTCGCCACACCCCGGAGTAGGGCCCGCTGCCGGCAGGCCCCGCCGCGCCACGTTCGGCATGATCCGCGGGCTGCTCGACCCAAGGAGACACATGAGCGACGACTTCACGACCGACCAGGCCGAGCGCGAGGCGTCCGGTGCGCATCCGTACGGCCGCTATCTCGAGGAGTTCGAGGTCGGCGCGGTCTACAAGCACTGGCCTGCCAAGACGGTGACGGAGACCGAGGACCACCTCTTCTGCCTGTTGACGATGAATCACCACCCGCTGCACGTCAACGACGTCTACGCCAGGCAGTCCCAGCAGGGCCGCAACGTCGTCGTCGGCCCGATGGTCTACTCGCTGGCGCTGGGCATGAGCGTCTCGGACGTCAGCGGCAAGGCGATCGCCAACCTCGCCACCGAGGAGCTCAAGCACCCCGCGCCGGTCTTCCACGGAGACACGCTGTTCTGCGAGTCCGAGGTGCTCGAGAAGCGCGAGTCCAAGACGAAGCCCGACCGCGGGACCGTGCGCGTCCAGACGCGCGTGCTCAACCAGGACGGCGTGCTCGTCGCGGAGTTCAAGCGCCTCGTGCTCGTGCCGCGCAGGCAGCACGGCACGTCCGCGCCCGAGGGCGACGTCGAGTAGCTCGGCGACGACGAGGGGGCGCCCGCAGGCGCCCCCTCGACAGCGTCCGGATCGTTTCAGGTCAGCAGTGCGCGACGAGGTGGAACGGGCGATCTGCCGCGGTGCCGGTGGAGTCGAACGTCAGCACCGAGACGACCGTGACGCCGGCGGCGACGGCCGCTTGGCGCCGCTGGCGGAGCGGGTCTGCCGGCACGCGGAGGGCGTCCTGGCGCAGGCGACGGCGAGCGGGCCGGCCCGGATATGGCAGTTGCGGACCAGGCTGGCCCTCGACTTGGCCCTCCACGCCCTGGAGGCTGCTTGGGAGGCCACTGACGCCCCGGCCGGCGCGCGCAACCTTCTGCTCGTCTTCGGCGGGCCGCCTCGGGCCGAGAACCGGGTGCGGCAGAGGTCCGAGGGGTCCTACAGGAC
>JAHWJE010000030.1 GCA_019348575.1 Actinomycetota bacterium
TCGCGTGTCGCCAGGCCGGCGAACAGCGGCGGCATCCGCCGGTGCCGGGCAGCGCTCCAGCTCAGCAGCGCGCGCCCCTGCGCATCGAAGGCGAGGTCCTGCAGCTCGGCGACGCCGTTGGAGGCGCCGATCGGCTCGAGCTTCCAGCTCCCAGCGGTCGCGGGAGCGACCGCCACGGCGCCGAGGATCACGAGTGCCGCAAGCAGCGGGCGGACCATGAACCACAGAGGAAGAGGCGTGTCGCTCATGCCCGTGGCGCAACCGTACCGTGCTCGCGCAAGCTTCGAGCAGGGCGGTGAACGCGAGAGGGCCCGGCGATCGATCGCCGGGCCCTCCGTACTTCGCTCACCTCGTTTCGGAGGCGAGGACTGCTGTGCTGGCTCGGAAGAGCGAGCCGCAGGGCCGGCTACATCATGCCGCCCATGCCGCCCATGCCGCCGTCGCCCATGCCGGCCATCGCGCCGCCGCCGTTCTTGTCCTCGATCTCGGCGACGATCGCCTCGGTGGTGAGGATGTTCTTGGCGATCGAGGCCGCGTTCTGCAGCGCCGAGCGCGTGACCATCGCGGGGTCGATGACGCCGGCTGCGACGAGATCCTCGATCTCGTTCGTCGCGGCGTTCAGGCCGTGGCCCTTCTTCGCCTTGCGGACGTCGTTGATGACGACCGAGCCCTCGAGGCCGGCGTTGTGCGCGATCTGGCGCAGCGGCTCCTCGAGCGCACGCAGGACGATCTTGGCGCCGGTCTTCTCGTCGTCCTCGTAGCTGTCGAGGTCGATCGCGTTCTCGGCCTGCAGCAGCGCGACGCCGCCGCCGGGCACGATGCCCTCCTCGAGGGCGGCGCGGGTCGCCTGCAGCGCGTCCTCGACGCGGTGCTTCTTCTCCTTCATCTCCGTCTCGGTGGCCGCGCCGACCTTGACGACGGCGACGCCGCCCGACAGCTTGGCGAGGCGCTCCTGGAGCTTCTCGCGGTCGAAGTCCGAGTCGGTCGTCTCGATCTCGGCCTTGATCTGGTTGATGCGGCCCTTGATGGCGGCCGCATCGCCGGCGCCGTCGACGATCGTCGTCGTGTCCTTGCCGACGACGACGCGCCGTGCGCGCCCGAGCTGCGAGATCGTCGTGTTCTCGAGCTTGAGGCCCATCTCCTCGGTGATGACCTCGGCGTTGGTCAGGATCGCGATGTCCTCGAGCATCCGCTTGCGGCGGTCGCCGAAGCCGGGGGCCTTGACGGCGACGCCCGTGAACGTGCCGCGCAGCTTGTTGACGACGAGCGTCGCGAGCGACTCGCCCTCGACGTCCTCGGCGATGATCAGCAGCGGCTTGGCGGACTGGATGACGGCCTCGAGGACCGGCAGCACGTCGCGCACCGAGGTGATCTTCTGGTTGGCGATCAGGATGTAGGGGTCGTCGAGGACGGCCTCCATGCGCTCCTGGTCGGTGACCATGTAGGGCGAGATGTAGCCCTTGTCGAAGAGCATGCCCTCGGTGAACTCGAGGTCCATGCCGAAGGTCTGGCCCTCCTCGACGTTGACGACGCCGTCCTTGCCGACCTTCTCGATCGCGTCGGCGATGACGTCGCCGATCTCCTCGTCACCGGCCGAGATCGTCGCGACACGAGCGATCTGGTCCTTGCCCGCGACGTCCTTGGACTGCTTGGCGATGTTCGCGACGACCTCGTCGACGGCGCGCTCGATGCCGCGCTTGAGGGCGAGCGGGTTGGCGCCGGCCGTCACGTTCTTCAGGCCGCTGCGCACGATCTGCTGGGCGAGCACGGTGGCCGTCGTCGTGCCGTCGCCGGCGACGTCGTTGGTCGCCGTGGCGACCTCGCGCACGAGCTGAGCGCCCTGGTTCTGGAAGACGTCCTCGACCTCGATCTCACGCGCGATCGTGACGCCGTCGTTGGTGATCGTGGGGGCGCCGAACTTCTTGTCGAGGACGACGTAGCGGCCCTTGGGGCCGAGCGTCACCTTGACGGCGTTGGCGACGGCGTCGACGCCGTTCTGCAGGGCGTTGCGCGCGTCTACGTCGTACAGCAGTTCCTTGTGAGGCATAAGTTCTGGTTCTCCTGACTAGAGGATCTTGGCGAGAACGTCGGACTCGCGGAGCACGAGCAGCTCCTCGCCATCGACCTTGATTTCCGTGCCGCCGTACTTCGAGTAGAGGACCTCGTCGCCCTCGGCGACGTCGAGCGGGATGCGCTTCTCGCCGTCCTCGTCGAACTTGCCGTCACCGACGGCGATGACCTTGCCCTTCTGCGGCTTCTCCTTGGCGGTGTCGGGAAGGACGAGTCCACTCGCGGTGGTCTCCTCTTCCTCGATCGCTCGCACGATGAGCCGGTCGCCCAGGGGCTTGAGCTTCATGTATAGACCTCCAAAGCCTGTGGTGTGTGGATTGGCACTCGCACGGACAGAGTGCCAACATGCTTCGACTGTAGCGCATCTGGCACTCTTGCGGGAAGAGTGCCAACGAGGTCCTGTCGGTGCTCGAGAACCGCTGCCGGCGACCGGCGCGCGCCGGCCTGCCGGCGGCCGACGACTAGTTCTGCGCGCCGCCGATGCCGTGCAGGCGCTCGGTCATCGAGGGCGGGTTCTCGATGACCTGGCTGAAGCGCACGACGGTGACGGTGTCCTCGAGGCCGACGTCGCGCGCGTAGATCTGCTCGAGGAAGTGGATCATCTCCTCGGTGCGCCGGAACTCGGGGTTGTCGTGCTCGATGTCGCGCGGCGAGAGCTCCTTGACGCGCTTGACCTCGACCGAGTCGATGACCGCCATGAAGACCTTCTCGCGGGGCGAGTGCTGGTAGCCGATCGTGACCAGCACGGCCTGGTTCTTGCGGTACTTGTGCGACTTGTCGCCGAGCCTGATCGTGGCGGTCTTGCGCCCGCGCTTGAGCTGGTCGGCGAAGATCGTCGAGTAGAAGTTGAGCACCTGCACAGCCCGGAGACTACAAGCCGCGCTCCAAGCGCGACAGCGCCTCGCGCACCATGTCGCGCTCGCCCGCGTACGTCAGCGTCCTGGCCGCCTCCGCGGCGGGGACCCAGCGGGCGTCCTCGACCTCATGATCGTGGTCGTCGACGCTGCCCGAGACGTAGCGCAGCAGGAAGAACTCGACGACCTTCGCGATGCGCCTGCCGTTGCGCTGATACCAGTAGCGCACCTCGCCGAGCGAGGTCACGACCTCGGCCTCGACGCCGGCCTCCTCGCGCACCTCGCGCAGCGCCGCCTCGGCGGCGGACTCGGCGCCGTCAGGGTGGCCCTTGGGCAGCGCGAGCACGCGCGAGCCGTCCGCCGCGCGCCGCGTCGGCACGATCACGATGACCTCGCGGTCGGCGTTGACGACCACTCCGCCCGCCGAGAACTCGCTGTCGGCCATCAGTAGACGTAGCGCTCGAGGGCGCCCGGGTCGTGGACGGTCACGCGGCCGCGGCCCTGGGTCACGACGCCGGCGCGCTCGAGGACGGCGAGGAAGCGGCTGGCGGACTCGCGCGAGGAGCCGGCGAGCTGGGCGACGTCGGACTGGGTGACGATCACGAGGACGTCGCGCTCGCCCGCGCCCTCGGCCTGCGCCTGCGCGACGAGCTGGCGCAGGACGCCCGCGACGCGGCTCTGCACGGTCTGGAAGGACTGGCGCGCGATCCGCTCGTTGGCCTCGCGCAGCCGGCGGCCCAGCGAGATGACGAGCTTGGCGGAGAGCTCGGGATGCTCGCGCAGCAGGCGTCGCATGTCGGCGCCGAGGATCGCGATCGCGTCGACCGGGTCGAGCGTCTCGACCGTCGCCGAGCGGCGCTCGTCGTCGAACATCGCGAGCTCGCCGAAGATGTCGCCGGGCCCGAAGTGCGCGAGCGTCAGCGTGCGCCCGTCACCGTGCTCGCGGATCGCGCGCGCGTGCCCGCTGCGGACGATGTAGCACGTGTCGCTCTGGTCGCCTTCGCGGAAGATGACATGGCCGGCGCCGAAGGAGCGCGGCACCGTCACCGCCGCGACCTGGGTCAGCTCGCGCGGGCCGAGCGTCTCGAAGACAGGGACGTGCGAGAGCAGCTCGATCGCATCTTGCTCGCGCGTCGCCATGGCTGAGCAATAGCACACGAGCACCGCCTGCGCTGAAGCCTCGCGCTCGCGCGGCGCGCCGACGCGCTCGCGCGGCATCGGCGGCGAGCGGCCCGCCGCTAGGCCGGATCGAGCGCCGCCTCACGCCGGAGCCGGCGGCCGAAGCGCACGCCGAGCGCGACCGCCGCGGCGAGCAGGCCGGCCGGCACGAGGATCGCGAGGCCGATCAGCAGGACGCCGGCCAGGACCTCGAGCACGCGCACCGCGTCGGCGGCCGCGTCGCCGGGCGTCCACTGCCCGCCGCCGCCGGTCTGCGTGCTCTCGTCGCTGCCGCGGACGGTCAGGCTGACCGTCGCCAGGTCCGCGCGGCGGCGCAGCGCCGCCAGCCGGCGCTTCAGCGCGCTGATCTGGCCGCCGGCGCTGCGCAGCCGTGCCTTGAGGCTGTCGATCTGCGCCTGCGTCGTCGCGCGCTCGAGCGCGCGCAGGAGCCCGCGCCGCTCGGCGCGGACCTCGGTCAGGCGCTCCTGCGCTGACTGAAACGACGCCGTGATGTCGTCGAGCGCCTGGCTGCGCTCGGTGACGTGCCCGAGCTTCGACAGCGCCGCAAGCGCTCGGTCGAGGCGATCGCTCGGGATCCGCAGGTCGTACGTCGCCTCGCTGCCGCCGGCGTCGCTCTCCCCGATCTGCGAGCTCGCGACGATCGCGCCGAAGCGGGCGACGGTCGAGTTCACGGCGGCGGTCGTCCTCGCGAACTCGTCCTGCGGCGTCTCGAGCGTGATCGAGGCGCTGCGCTGCACCTTGCGCGCGCGCCCCGGTGCGACCGCGCCGGCGGAGGGGGGAGGCGGCTGCGCCGGGACGACCGGCGGCGCGCTCTTTGCCGTCGGCTCCGGCGCCGGGCGCGCCCCACCTGCCGCTCCGCGACCTTCGCCCGCGCTGCCGCCGCCGGCCGAGTCGGCGCTGACATCGCGCTCGGCGGGGATCGGGGCCGCCTCGCCCGAGAAGGACTCGATCGTGCCCGTCCCGCCGTTGCCGGCGAGCACGACGACGAGTGCCACGAGCACCGTCGCGAGCGACCCGGCGACGGGCAGGAGCAGCCAGCGCCGGCCCGCCCAGGGCGCTCGGCGCCCGCGCCTGCGAAGCGAGCGCTCCTGCGCCGCGGGGAAGCCGGCTTGCAGCTCGCGCTCGAGGCGCGCGGCGAAGCCGGCGCTCATCTCGGGCGCGGTCGCGCGGACGTCGCGCACGAGCTCGTCGAACTCGCGCAGCTCATGCTCGACCGGCTCGCCGGCGAGCGCACGATCGATCGCCTCGAGCTCGCGCTCCTGCGCGGCGGTCAACGTGTCACGCGGGCGCATTGCAGGCCTCCCTCAGCTTGGCGACGGCCCGGTGCAGCCGGGTGCCGGCGTTGGATTCGCTTGTGCCCAGCACGGCGGCGAGCTCGGCGTTCGTCAGGCCGCCGTGGAACTTCAGGGCGACGAGCTCGCGGTCGCGCGGCGAGAGCGCCGCCAGGGCGGCGCGGACGGTGGTGCGGCGCACGGCCAGATCGGCCTCCTCCTCCGGTGCCGGCGCCCCCTCGTCGCGCAGCTCGCCGACGAGCGGCGCGGCGCGCCTGCGGCGGCGCAGCTCGTCGAGCGCGGCGTTGCGCGCGATCCCGAACAGCCAGCCGCGCTGGCTGCCGCGCGCGGCGTCGAAGCTCGAACGGCGCCGGTAGGCGCGCTCGAACGCGAGCGCGGTGACGTCCTCGGCGGCCGCGTCGTCGCCGAGCAGCGTGCGGACGTACGCGTACAGGTCGCGCGCGCTGTCGCGATACAGCGCATCGAAGCTCCCGCTTGACGTGTTGAGGGGTGTTGCCATGCTGAGAGCTGCGCTCATGCGAGTACTACGACGGCGCATCGAGATCATCACGCTGTTCGCGCTGCTCGTGGCTCCGATCGCGGCCGCGCACGCCGCGCGGGCCTCCGACGACGAGCGCGAGGTATGGGCGACCGTCAACGTCTGCGACACCGCCGACGCGCCGAACACGATCGGGATCCGCGCGTCGATGCCCGGCTCCAGGACCGGCGCGGAGATGCGCTGGATGCGCTTCGTCGTGGAGTACTACTCGAGGGCCGACGAGCGCTGGCTGCGCGTCGGCGCGGGCGGCGACTCGGGCTGGCTGCGCGTCGGCAAGGGACGGCGGCCGCGGCAGTTCGGCCGCTCGCTGCGCATCGTGCCGGCGGCCGCGTCGGTGCTCCTGCGGGGCCGCGTCTACTTCCAATGGCGGACAGAGGGTGGCGACGTGCTGCAGCGCGCCAGCGCGCGCACGCGCAAGGGCCATCGTTCCGACGCCGGCGCCGACCCGCCCGGCTACTCCGCCTCGACGTGCACGATCAGGCGCTAGGGGCGAACAGCCGCGGGTCGTTGGAGATGACGCCGGTGACGCCCATCTGCTCGAGCCTGCGGATCCGCGCGAGGTCGTCGACGGTCCAGACGTAGAGCTCGCCGCCGGCGCCGCGGATCGCGGCCGCCAAACGCGGGGTCACGAGCCGCCAGTGCACCGTCAGCGCGTCGATCTCCCCGCGCCGGATGCGGTTGGCCGCGACGCCCGGCAGCGCGCGGCGCACGTACCCCAGGATCGCGACGGCGGGCAGGAGCGTGACCGGGTTCTGCAGCGGGTTGCGGCGCATCCGCGGCATCGTCCAGCTGATGTCGATCTGCGGGTGGCGGCGGCGCAGCAGCGCGAGCGACGAGTCCTCGGTCGTGGAGATCAGCGCGCGGTCGGCGAGCCCGTGCTCCTGCAGCGCGGCGACGACGCGCTCCTCGTAGCCACTCGTCTTGAGGTCGACGAGCAGCTCGACTCTCCCGTAGGCGGCGTCGGCGAAGTGCGCGAGGCCTTCGTGGAGCGTATGCGGGCTGCGCCCGGCGGCGTCCTCCCAGTCGTGCGCGAGCAGCAGCTCGCCGGTCCCGTCGGCGTGCTCGGGCAGGACGTCGAACTCGATCATGTCGACGCCGTTCTCCAGCGCGGCGGCGAACGATCCGAACGTGTTGCCAGGCGCGATCAGGCCGGCGCCCTTGTGGCCGACGCGGCGCATCGCGCTGCTCTCGCGGCGGGCCCGCGTCACCGCTGGCACCCCGCACACCAGTAGGTGATCCGGTTCTCGTCGCCCTGCCCGCGGCTGCGGATCGGAGCGCCGCAGCGCGGGCAGGGCCGACCGCCCCTGCCGTAGATGACGCGGTGCGCGTCCTGCATCCCGTCCAGCGCGGACTGCTGCATGGCGGGGCGCGCGGCACGGAGGATCGCGAGCGCCTCGTCGTCGCTGACGTCGCCCGCCGGCCGCCACGGATCGATCGCGGCCGCGAAGCAGCCCTCGCACTTCCAGAGATTGCCGATGCCGGCGATCGTGCGCTGGTCGAGCAGGGCGTCGCCGATCGCGCGCGTCTGGTCGTCCTGTCGCAGGCGCTCGAGGATCGCGCCCTCGTCGAGCTCGGGCGCGAGGATGTCGGGCCCGAGCATCGCCAGGCGGCGGTCGAAGCGGGTGCGCGACTCGGTCAGCAGCTCCAGCACGGGCCCGTCGAACTGGACGGCCTCGCCGTCGTCGGTGCGCAGGACGAGCCACGCGCGCCGGTGCGCGCGACGCCAGCGCTGACCGGGCCGGTACGTGCCCCAGGATCCGGTCATCCGCAGGTGCGAGTGGATCGCCAGGTCACCTTCGAAGTGCACGAAGAGGTGCTTGCCGTGGGCGTCGACGCGGACGACGGCGCGGCCCGCGAGCTTCTGCGGCCAGCGCTCGCCGAGCAGGCGCGGGTTGGGGTGCGCGATCTGCGGGACGCGCCCCTCGACGAGCGGCCGGATGCGCCGCGCGGCGTAGTGGATCGTGTCGCCCTCGGGCATGTCCCTCAGCGTAGGAGCGCGCGGCGCAGCGCGCGGCAGGCCGATCGAGGTCACCATCCGACGCAACCCCGTGGAGGAACTGACACGCATCGTGGGCAGCGCACACGTCGAGCATGACGCGGTCGTCGGCGACATCGCCGTGCGCGGCGTCCCCGCGACGCTCGTGCGTCCTGCGAGCGCAGGCGAGGTCGCGGCTGTCGTCGCCTGGTGCTACGCCCACGACGTCGCGATCGTCGCGGTCGGGGGGCGCAGCGGCCTGGCGGGCGGGGCGGCGGTCCTGCACGCCGACGCCGTCGGCGTGTCGCTGGAGCGGCTGAACGCGATCCGCTCGTTCGAGCCCGAGCTGTGGCGCATGCATGCCGAGGCCGGCGTCACGACCGCCACGATCGCCCGGCGCGCGCGCGAGAACGGGCTGCTCTTCCCGCCCGACCCCGGCGCGCCCGAGCAGTCGCAGCTCGGCGGGACGATCGCGACGAACGCCGGCGGGCCGCACGCGTTCAAGTACGGCGTCACCGGCGACTGGGTCACCGGCGTCGAGGCGGTGCTCGCGCCGGGCGAGCTCGTGCGCCTCGGCGGAGCCGTTCGCAAGGACGTCGCGGGGTACGACCTGCGCGGGCTGCTGACCGGCTCGGAGGGAACGCTCGGGATCGTCACCGCGGCCTGGCTGCGGCTGACGCCGGCGCCCGCGTCGCAGCTGGCGGTCGTCGCCGCCTACCCCGACGCGGCCGCGGGCTGCGCGGCGATCCTACGCGTCCTGGCGAGCGGCGTCGTCCCCGCGGCGCTCGAGTTCTTCGACGAGGGTGCGATCGCTGCTGCGGGCGCCGCCTTCCCGCTCGGCGCGCTGCGCGGCTTCGTCGTCATCGCGGAGGCCGACGGCGATCCGCCGGAGGCCGCGCGCGTGCGCGACGAGCTGCGCGAGGCGCTCGATCCCGGCGCGGACGCGCTGCACGCGCCCGACGGCGCGGCGCGCGCGATCTGGCGCTGGCGCGACGGCGTCTCGCTCGCCGTGGCGGCGCGGCGCGGCGCGAAGCTCTCCGAGGACATCGGCGTGCCGGTCGACCGCCTCGAGGAGGCGATCGCGCAGACAGTCCGGATCGGCGCCCGCCACGACCTCGAGGCCTGCTCCTGGGGGCACGCGGGCGACGGCAACGTCCACGCGAGCTTCCTGCTCGACGCGGGCGACGACGCGCAGCGCGCGCGTGCCGACGAGGCCGCGCAGGAGCTCTTCGACCTCGCCCTGCGGCTCGGCGGCACCGTCACCGGCGAGCACGGGATCGGCGTTCTCAAGCGCGGGCAGCTCACGCGGCAGTGGTCGCCGGCCGCCGTCGCGGCGCAGCGCGCGATCAGGCACGCGCTGGACCCGAAGGGGCTGCTGAACCCCGGCAAGAAGCTGCCGTAAGGCAGCGGTCGGTGCCGCGCTGATGTCGGCGCGACCTGGGTAGGGGTGACGAGGACAGATGAGCATCTCCCGGCAGTTCTTCGAGCAGGGCTTCGACGAGGCATGGGCGGCGCGGGGCGAGCCGCGGGCGCACTACGCCCCCGTACTCG
>JAHWJE010000310.1 GCA_019348575.1 Actinomycetota bacterium
GTCGATGAACCGCCCGCGCCAGAAGATCCGAGAGAGCCGATCGCGGACGAGCAGCTCGTCGCCGAGCACCTGCTCCCACAGCGTCTGCACCTCGGCGGACTTCGTGAAGAACCGATGGCCGCCGAGATCGAAGCGGTAGCCGTCGCGCACGACGGTCCGCGCGAGGCCGCCGACCTGGCCCTCGGCTTCGAAGACGACGACGGGACGTTCGTCGCGTGCGAGCACGTAGCCTGCCGTCAGCCCGGCCGGTCCGCCGCCGAGCACGGCGAAGGGATCGCTGCTTGCACCTCCCACTTAGGGCACTCTAACTTAGGTCCTCCTAACTTGCTCTCCGTCGTCATCCCAGCCACAGACACGCCTGCCACGCTCGGCCGCTGCCTCGCCGCGCTCGAACGCTCGAGCGAGCCGTTCGAGGTCGCGGTCGTGACGGCTGCATCCGCGAGCGGCCCCGCCGCCGCGCGCAACGCGGGCGTCGCGCGCACGAGCGGCGAGATCGTCGTGTTCGTCGATGCCGATGTCGAGGTTCATCCCGATGCGCTGCGGCGCGTGCGCGAGGCGTTCGAGCGCGACGCCACGCTCGCCGCCGTCTTCGGCGCCTACGACGATCGGCCCGCGGCTGCGGCCGTCGCGTCGCGGTTTCGCAACCTCCTGCACCACTACGTGCACGCGAGCGCGGGCGGCCCGGCCACGACGTTCTGGGCCGGCCTCGGCGCGATCCGCCGCGACGCCTTCGACGCCGTCGGCGGGTTCGACGCGCAACGCTATCCGCGGCCCTGCATCGAGGACATCGAGCTCGGGATGCGCCTGCACGCCGCCGGCCGCCGGATCGAACTGGACCCCGCTGTGCGCGGAACGCACCTCAAGCGCTGGACGCTGGCGTCGATGGTGCGCACCGACCTGGCGTCCCGCGGTGCGCCGTGGGTGGCGCTGCGCCTGGAGCGCGGCGGCGCGGGCGGCGGCGCCCTGAACCTCGCCTGGGGCCAGCGGCTCGCGGCCGGCGCCGCGGTGGCCGCGACCGCCGCCGCCTTCAGCGGTCGCGGCCGGCTGGCGCTGGCCGCGCTCGCCGCGATGCTCGCACCCAACGCGCGCTTCTACGCCCTGCTGGCGCGGCTGGGCGGCGCGCGCCTCGCGCTGAGCGCGGTGCCGCTGCACCTCGTCCACCACCTCACGGCGGCGGCCTCGCTACCCGCCGGCGTCGTGCTCTGGGCGCGACGGTCGCGCCCATGAGCGACGGCGCCCTGCGCCTCGGCCTCGTCGGCTGCGGCCGTCTCGCCGAGGTCGGCTACGCCCCCGCGGCACGCGCGGCGCCGAGCGTCGAGTTCGTCGCCGTCGCCGACCCCGACCGCACGCGCCGCGGCGTGGTGGCGGCGAAGCTCGGCGTGCAGGGGCACGCCCGCCTCAGCGAGCTGCTGGCCGCCACGGCGGTGGACGGACTCGTCGTGTGCACGCCGGCCGAGGAGCACGCGCAGGTCGCCGCGCTCGCCGCCGAGGCGGGTCTGACCGCCCTCGTCGAGAAGCCGCCGGCGCCCGACGCGGCGGGCGCGCTGCGGATCGCGGCGCTGCGGCCGGCGCCGTGGATCGCGTTCAACCGCCGCTTCGACCAGGGCGCGGCGCTCATCGGCAAGGTGCCGCCGGGCGGTGACCTGACGATGAGGATGGTGCTGCACTACCGCCGCAGCTCCTGGCGCCCCGTGCAGCGCGGCGACGACGCGCTGCTCGACCTCGCGCCGCACCTGATCGACCTGGCGCTGTTTCTCACCGGCTCGCTGCCGCTGGCGGTCCGCGCCGGCGCAACGCGCGAGCGCGCCGGCCTCGTGCTCGCGACGTCGCGCGCCGAGATCCAGATCGAGTGCGCCACCGACCGCCCGCACCACGAGCTCGTCGAGATCCGCAGCGCGGGCGGCCGCCTCGCCGGGCGTGCCGTCAGCGCCGGCCGCGCCCGCGGCGCGCTGGCGCGGCTGACGCCGGGGGCACATCCGCTCGTTCGCTCGCTCACGCAGCAGCTGGAGGCGTATGCGCGCGCGCTGTGCGGCGCCGATCCCGGGCCGCTCGCGACGGCGGCCGAGGGCGCCGCCGTCATGCGCGTGCTCGACGCCGCGCGCCGCTCGAATGCGATCGGCGGCGAGACCGTCGCCATCGAGGGCGTGACGGTGACCTCGTGACGTCGCAGCGAGAGGGCGCGAGATGATCTGCGTGCTGCAGTTCGACGCCGCCAGCGTCGCCGTCGTCGACCGGATGCTCGCGGCCGGCCGCCTGCCCGTGCTCGCCGGGCTGATCGCGCGCGGCGAGCGGATGGCGCTGCAGACGCCCGCCAACCACTTCGCGGCGGGTGCGTTTCACACCCTCTACAGCGGCGCCGAGCTCGCCGACCACGGCCTCTTCTATCCCTTTCAGTGGGATGCGAGCGCGCAGCGGGCGCGCTACATGACGGCGTTTCCGGCGCCGCCGGCGGTCTGGGAACGGCTCGCGCGCGGCGGCCTGCGCACGCTGGCGATCGATCCCTACGAGAGCCGCCCGCCCCGCGACTGGCTGGGCACGTACGTCTGCGGCTGGGGCTTTCGCGACCGCGTCGTGCTTCCGCGCTGGTCGCTGCCGCGCGCGGCCGGCGCCGCCAATGCCGCAGGTCCAGTGGAGCCGGAGGGAGTTGAACCCTCATTCCCCGGGTGCAAACCGGGTGTCCTCCCGTTAGATGACGGCCCCGTCGCTCGTGCTAACAGCCCGTGGCGAAACCCCGCTTATCCACTGGAATCCGTGACGGCGTGGCGCTAACCTGCGGCCACCCCGTCACGGAGGACTTTCCCGCCATGGCCGTCGGCAAGCGCAAGGCCGTGCAGCAGCCGCTGTTCGTGACTGCCGCCGACCTGAACGTGCGGTCCCACCCGTTCTACGACGCGGTCAACAAGGTGCTCGACGCCCACCACTTCGACCCGTTCGTCGAGGGGCTGTGCGCCGGGTTCTACGACGACGGCGCGCGGGGCGGGCGGCCGGGACTCGCCCCCGGCGTCTACTTCCGCTGCCTGCTGGTCGGCTACTTCGAGGGCATCGACTCCGAACGGGGCATCGACTGGCGGTGCAACGACAGCCTCTCGCTCAAGGCGTTCCTCGGCGTCGCGGTCGACGCGCCCGCCCCGGACCACTCGACGATCAGCCGCACGCGCCGGCTCGTCGACCTGGAGACGCACGCCGAGGTGTTCCGCT
>JAHWJE010000311.1 GCA_019348575.1 Actinomycetota bacterium
GGGCCGCCGGCGACCTTGCCCTCGAAGTCGTAGACGCCGCCGTGGCACGGGCAGATGAAGCGCTCGGAGGCTGCCACGAAGCGCACGGGACAGCCGAGATGCATGCAGCGCGTCGAGATCGCGATGTACTCGTTGTACTCGTCGCGCTCCTCGGAGTCGAACTCGGGGTTGTACTTGCGGATGTAGACCGTCGACTTGCCGACGTCGCCGATGCCGCGCACGAGCGTCAGCGTGCGCGGGACGTAGGTCTCGGCCGGGAAGTCGCCGACCGGCCCCACGACCTCCCAGCTCTCCGGGCGCTTCTCGAAGACCGGCGCCACCGCGAACCCGACCGCGGGCAGCGTGAACGCCGCGGCGGCGATGCCGCCGGCGGCGTGGACCGTGCCCGTCATGAAGCGCCGGCGGCTGATCGTCTCGCCCTCGAACGTCCCGGGGATCCGCGCCTCCTCGGTCGTCTTGGGCTTCTTGGGCTGTTTGCGATCGCGAGCCACGGCAAAGGAAATCTAGCGATCCGCGGACCCCGGCGATATGGCAGATGCGCTGCTGTGACGCACGTTACAAAGCCGTCTCAACGCGCGCCTCGTGCGGCGGCCGCGTGGAGCGCATCGACGGCGCCCGGATCGCCCGCGCGCGCGAGCGCCTTCGCCGCCCCGGTCTGCGCGTCCTCGCCCCAGCCGATCGCCGCCGCGCCGGCATGCCACGCCGCGAGCGCGAGGTCGCCGTCGCCCGCGGCGTGGGCCTGCGCGCTGAGGGCGATGATGTCGGCCAGCTCGGCGATCGCGCCGAGGTCGCCGACCGCCGCCAGGCAGTCGAGCCCGAGCGCGTAGAGGCGGTCGCCGGCCAGCAGCGCGAGATCGGGATCGTCGATCTGCAGCGCGCGCGGCCGGCCGTAGTGCAGCAGGCAGCCCTCGAGCACGGCCGTGACGGCGAGCTCGACCTCGGCGCGATGCGCTGCCGAGCGCGGGCCCGAGGCGGCGAGCGCGACGGGGTCGAGGCCGGCCTCGTCGATCGCGTAGCCGGCCGGCGCGGCGCTCAGCGCGTCGGCCAGCGGGCCGGCGGTTGCGCGGATCGCCGACCGCAGGCGCGCGACGGCGTCGGCGTCGCTCACCGCTCGAGCTCCGCGAACGCCGCGGCCGCGGCGGAGGTCGTGCGCTCGACGTGCTCGGGCGAGTGCGCGAGCGACGGAAACCAGGCCTCGTACTGCGACGCCGGCGGATAGACGCCACGCGCGAGCAGGCCGCGGCACCACGCCGCATAGGCCTCGTGGTCGCAGGCCTGCGCGCCGGCGTAGTCGGTCACCGGCGACGAGCTGAAGAAGATCGTCAGCAGGCCCGTGCGCGCGGCGATCTGCACGTCGTCCTGCAGCCCTGCGGCGCGCGCGGCGTCGGCGAGTCCCCCGGCCAGCGCGGCCGTCGTCGCGGCGAGGTTGGCATAGGGCTGCTCGCCGTCCAGCAGCGCGAGCGTCGCAAGCCCGGCCGCGACGGCAAGCGGGTTGCCCGACAGCGTTCCGGCCTGGTAGACGTCGCCGGCGGGGGCAACGCGCTCCATCAGCTCGCGGGCGCCGCCGTACGCGGCCGCCGGCAGCCCGCCGCCGATGACCTTGCCCATGATCGTCAGGTCGGGCGTCACCGCGCACAGCTCCTGCGCGCCGCCGCGCGCGACGCGAAAGCCGGAGATGACCTCGTCGAAGACGAGCAGCGCGCCGGTCTCGTCAGCGCGCGAGCGCAGCAGCTCGAGAAAGCCCTCGGCGGGCGGCACGAGGCCCATGTTCGCGGGCAGCGGCTCGGCGAGGATCGCCGCCAGCTCGTGCTCCCGCGTCGCGGCGACGAGCGCGTCGTGGTCGTTCCAGGGCACGACGATCGTGCCTGCCGCGACCTCGGGCGGGACGCCGGGCGAGGCCGGGATCCCCTGCGTCGCGAGGCCGCTGCCGGCGTCGGCGAGCAGCCCGTCGACATGGCCGTGGTAGGCGCCTGCGAACTTCAGGATCTTCGTGCGGCCGGTCGCCGCGCGCGCGAGGCGGATCGCGCTCATCGCCGCCTCCGTGCCCGACGAGGTCATGCGCAGCATCTGCACGGCCGGGACGCGGCGGCTGACCTCCTCGGCGAGGTCGACCTCGCCCGGCGTCGGCGCGCCGAAGCTCGTCCCGGACGCGGCGGCGGCGGTGACGGCAGCGACGATCTGCGGGTGCGCGTGGCCGCAGATCAGCGGGCCCCACGAGCAGACCCAGTCGACGTAGGCGTTCGAGTCGACGTCGAAGAGCTCGGCACCCTCGCCCCGCGTCACGAACACGGGGTCGCGGCCGATCGCGCGCATCGCGCGCACCGGCGAGTTGACGCCCCCGGGGAGATACGTGAGCGCCCGGGCGTACTGCTCGGCCGAGCGCGTGTCGCGCAGCGAGATCGTCACGGGCGGGCGGGAACGGTCACCCGTTTTCTGCTTCCCAGTCCTTGAAGTCCTCGGTGAAATACAGCAGGCGGATCTTCTTGAACTCCGTCGAGGAGTACAGCGTGGCCCGCTCGGAGATGTCGAACTCGGCGGCGATCGCGTCGAGGATCGCGTCGCACTCCTCCTTCGAGCGGCCGTGGGCCATCGTGAAGATCGAGTAGGGCCAGTCCTCGTAGGTGGGGCGCTGGTAGCAGTGCGAGATGCCGCGAAAGGAGGCCATCCGCGGGCCGTACTCGCCGATCAGCTCGTCGGGCACCTTCCAGACGCCCATCCCGTTGGCGCTGAAGCCGGCGCGGCGGTGAAACAGGATCGCGGCGACGCGACGCAGGATGCCGCGTTCCTTCATCCCGGCCATGTGCTCGAGCAGCGCGGGCTGCGTGATGCCGAGCTGCGCGGCGGCCGGTGCGTAGGGCTCGGAGACGACCGGCATGTCGCCCTGCGTGGCGCGGATGACGGCGACGTCGAACTCGTCGTACGGCACGCCCTCGAGGTCGACCGGCGCCTCGGCGACGCCCTCCGTCGAGAGCGACTTCGTGTCGCCCTGCATCTCGAGCTCCATGCGGATCTTGAAGAGCTTGAGCGTCGGCAGCTGGCGGATCGACTCGGCGCCGGTCAGCTCCTGCAGGACGTCGAGCGTGCCCTGCAGGCCGAGCCTGGAGTCGCGCTCGACGGCGAGCGTGAACCACATGTTGAACTCGTGGTTTCGCAGGTAGTTGTGGCTGACGCCGGGATGCGAGTTGATGATCTTC
>JAHWJE010000312.1 GCA_019348575.1 Actinomycetota bacterium
CTACAAGGTCGTTCGCGGGACGCTCGACGCCGCCGGCGTGAGCGACCGCAAGAAGGCCCGCAGCCAGTACGGCGTGAAGAAGAAGTAATGCCACGCCGCTCTGCCGCGACGATCCGGCCGATCGAGCCGGATCCCATGCTTCGCTCGCGCGTCGTCCAGCAGGTCATCAACAAGGTGATGCTCGACGGCAAGAAGTCGACGGCCGAGAAGATCGTCTATGACGCGTTGGCGATCATGGCCGAGCGCACCGGCAAGGACCCCGTCGAGCAGCTCGAGCTGTCGATCAAGGCCCTGACCCCGGTCCTCGAGGTTCGCTCCCGCCGCGTCGGGGGCGCGACCTATCAGGTGCCCGTCGAGGTGCCGTCGCGCCGTGCGCGCACGCTCGCCGTGCGCTGGCTCGTCGAGTTCGCCCGCCAGCGCCGGGAGCGCACGATGGCCCAGCGGCTCGCCAACGAGCTGATGGACGCCCAGTCCCAGCAGGGCGGCGCGTACAAGCGCAAGGACGACATCTACCGCATGGCGCAGGCCAACAAGGCCTTCGCGCACTACCGCTGGTAGCGCCCGCGCTACATCCGGCAGGTAGCCGGGTTTGCGCATGTGATGAAGCTTCCAGTCGCGACGATCGCGACCGCGGTGGTGCTCGTGCTCGCGCTGACCGGCGTCGCCGAGACCGCGCAGGCGGCGGCCAAGGCACCGCGCCTGACAGGGCTGCGCTGCGTGCCGACGACGGCGAAGGCCTGCCGCAGCGGCGTGCGCGTCTCGGTCGGCAAGCAGGTGCAGGTGCGCGGCCGCGGCCTGCGGCGCGGCATGCGCGTCTCCTTCCGCTGGCCCAAGGGCGCGCTGGCGACGAGGCTCGTGCGAAGTCGCGCCGGCTGGATGGCGCGCGTGCCGCCCGGCACCGCGCTCGGGAAGATCGCCGTGACGGTCAGCGACCGCGCCGGGCGGCGCTCGAACGCGCGGCAGATCGTCGTCGTGGCGTCCTCGCCGCTGCCGCCGCTGACGGCCGCGCGGCCGGGCGGGCTGCCCGCGATCTTCGCCGGCGACGGGATGTGGATCTGGTATGTGTCCAAGAGCGAGGGCGCGAACGTCGACGCGATCGCCCTGCGCGCGAAGGCGGCGGGAATGAGCACGGTCTTCGTCAAGAGCGCCGACCGCGGAGCGCTCTGGGGACAGTTCTCGCCCCGGCTCGTCGCCGACCTGCACGCCCGCGGGCTGCGTGTCTGCGCGTGGCAGTTCGTCTACGGCGAGGACCCGCTCGCCGAGGCGCGCGCCGCCGTCGCCTCGATCGCGGCAGGCGCCGACTGCTTCGTGATCGACGCCGAGACGGCCTACGAGGGCCGCTACGCGGCGGCGCAGCGCTACATCGCCGCCCTGCGCAGCGTGATCGGGCCCGACTACCCCGTCGGCTTCACGTCGTTTCCCTACGTCGACTACCACCCGCGGCTGCCGTACTCGGTCTTCCTCGGGCCGGGCGGCGCGCAGGCCAACATGCCCCAGGTCTACTGGAAGGCGATCGGCGGCTCGGTCGACGCCGTGAGCGCGAAGACCGTCGCCAACAACCGCATCTACCGCACGCCGATGGCGCCGATCGGGCAGTCCTACGACGCGCCGTCGGCCGCCGACCTGCGCCGCTTCCGCGCCGTCTGGGCGGGATACGGCGCGGGCGGGCTGTCGTGGTGGAGCTGGCAGGCGTCAAGCGCCGCGTCGTGGGCGGTGCTCTCAGAGCCGGCGCCCGCGGCGATCGCCCTCCCCGATCCGGGGTGGCCGGCGCTGAGCAGGGGCTCGAGCGGCGATCAGGTCATCTGGCTGCAGCAGCACCTCGCGTCGGCGGACCCGTCGGTCGCGCTCGACGGCAGGTTCTCGGCATCGACCCGGGACGCGCTGAAGGCCTTCCAGGCCGCCCGCGGCCTCGCGCCGACGGGACAGACCGACGCCCCTACGTGGCAGGCGCTGCTGACCGTGCCCCTGCGGCCCGTCGATTGGACAGCGGCGCGCGGATGAGGATAGGGTCGGCGGCGCCGATGGCAACCGCGCCGCGACCTCACGACCGGCGCCTGTCGCGTCTGATCCTCGCCGCGGCGTGCGCCGTCGCCGCCGGCTGCGGCGGGCAGGGCGGCGCCTCGCAGACCGAGCAGATCGAGACGGCCGTCAAGCGCGTGATGGAGTCCGAGAGCGTCAAGGACCAGTGCGAGACGGGCGTCAGCGAGCGCTTCGTGCGCGAGGTCTACGGCACGCTCGCGCAGTGTCGCGAGGCAAACACGGCGCAGGCGGGCGATCCGCCGCCGGACACCGCGCGCGTCTCGGCCACGCGGATCGACGGCGACCGCGCGACGACGAGCCTGACGCTGACGAGCGCCGAGGGCGCGCGCGCGAGCGGCCGGCTCGCGCTCGTCAAGGTCGCCGGCACGTGGAAGGTCGATCGCCTCGGCGTCGACTTCCTGCGCTCGGTCTTCGCGGCCCTGCCCGAGGAGGCGGACACGCCCGAGGAGCGCCGCGTCCTCGACTGCCTCGCGCAGGCGACGCGCGGGCTCTCGGACCGCGAGCTGCGCCGTGTCGGCAACATGGTCGTCGGCCGGCGGCTCACGCTGCAGTCCTTTCCGCCGCGGGCCACGCGCTGCATCCGGCGCGGCCCGGCCGCGGTCTTCTTGAACTGCGCGACCAGTTGCGGGACGACCCCCTCCCACTTGCCGCCGTGCTTCCACACCTCGACGCCCCAGAAGTTGTTGCCGCCGGCGTCGATGAAGTGACCCTTCTCGACGAGCTCTCCGCCCTCGATGGCGGCGACCCTGAACCCCGCCGCGTAGTAGGAGAAGTAGCCGAGCTCGTTGCGATCCGCGGACATGGCAACCTCGTGCACGCTGAGGTCTCCGGACCCGGTTGCATGGGCGGGATCGTGCGCTTCTGGGATCGCGTAGGTGTCGAGCTCTGTCAGCTTCCCCGCGTTGTTGGCGTACAGGTGCACGTAGCCCCAACCGTCGAACACCGCGGTGACGTCGATCGCGTCACCCACCGTTCCGAGCGGGGTCGCCGGTGTCGGCTGTGCCGCAGTTCGACACTTAGCATCGTCGTAACCCGACAGATCGAGCAGGTCCCAACCGACGTCGCGGCCGACGAACAGAGCCGGGATGTTTCCCTCGACCGACATGTTGAGCAGGTCGCTGCAGCCGTCGCTGCCCTGAC
>JAHWJE010000313.1 GCA_019348575.1 Actinomycetota bacterium
CGATGAGTACGTGCCGGAGATCGTGCCGATCAGCAGCGCGAACGCGAACGCCTGCAGCGTCTCGCCGCCGAACAGCAGCAGCGCGAGGACCGGCAGCGTCGCAGTGAAGCTCGTCGCCAGCGAGCGCACGATGACCTCCGACATCGAGCGGTTGACGATCTGCGAGAACGCCGCCCGCGGCATGCGCGGCACGTTCTCGCGGATCCGGTCGAACACGATGATCGTGTCGTACAGAGAGAAGCCCAACACGGTGAGCAACGCCGCGACCGTCGCCGTTGACACCTCCAGGCCGACGAGCGCGTAGACGCCCGCTGTGATGAGGATGTCGTGCATCACCGCGATGAGCACCGGGACCGCGTACTTGGGTTCGAAGCGCAGCGCCATGTACGCCGAGATCACGACCAGCGACGCGATGATCGCGATGATCGCCGAGTTGGCGACGGTCTCGCCGAACGTCGGGCCGATCGAGGTCGAGCTCGGGTCGTCGGCGAGGTCGTACTCGGCCTCGAGCGCGTTCGTGATGTTGGTGACCTCCGCCGGCGCGAGGTTGTCCGTCGAGATCTGGAACTCGCTGGCGCCCTTGGCCGCCTCGTTGCCGGTCACGCGCTGGATCTCGGCGTCGCCGAGGCCCTCCTCGGCGAGCACGTCGCGCACGGCGTTCTCGTCGACGTCCTGCTCCAGCGCGACGTTGATCCGCGTGCCGGACTCGAAGTCGATGCCGAAGTTGATTCCCTTGGAGCCGAGCGCCAGCGCGCAGACGAGCAGGATCACGCCCGACGCGCTGAAGAACCACTTGGAGTAGCCCATGTAGTCCAGGCGCAGCCTGTCGCCCTTGGGCTTGCCGGCGCCGAGTGCCGAGGGCTTGCTGATCAGCCGCGACTTGCCCATCGCGCCGAGGATCGCCTGCGTCGCGAGGACGGCGGTGAACAGCGAGACGATGACGCCCAGCCCGAGCGTGAGCGCGAAGCCCTTGACCCCTGCCGTCGCCAGGACGAAGAGGATGAACGCGACCATGATCGTGACGACGTTGGCGTCGATGATCGCCGTCAGGCCCTTCCTGTAGCCCGTCGCGATGCCGGCCATGATCGATCTGCCGGCGCGGATCTCCTCCTTGACGCGCTCGAAGATGACGATGTTCGCGTCGGCGGCCACCCCCAGCGTCAGGATCAGGCCGGCGATGCCCGGCAGCGTCAGGACGACGGGGATCGCCTTGATCAGGGCGTAGAAGTACAGGCCGTAGATGCCGAGCGCGGCGACCGCGATGAGGCCGAGCACGCGGTAGAAGATCAGGAGGAACAGCGCGACGATGACGAAGCCGGCGATGCCCGCGATCAGGCCCTGGTTGAGCGCCTGCTTGCCGAGCGTCGCGGAGACCTGCGAGCTCGAGATGAGCTCGAGCTGGACGGGCAGCGCGCCCGTCTTGAGGACGTTTGCGAGCTCCTGGGCGCTCTGGATCGTGAAGCCGCCCTGGATCTGCGAGCCGTTGCGCGCGTCGATCCCCTCGGGGTTCTCCTGGAAGTCGATGTACGGCGTCGAGACGAGCTCGTTGTCGAGCACGATCGCGAAGTGCTGGGCGACTTCTCGGGTGGTCGTGGTCCCCGGGAGGACGCCGAGGCTCTCCGCGCCGCGCTCGGCGATCCGCTTGGTCACCCGCTCCCAAATCTTGCGCCCCTTGTCGCTGAACTGGAACGTGACGATCGGGGCGCCCGAGCCCCCCGCGCCCTGGTCGAAGCTCTGCTCGGGGTTCTTGAGCTCCTTGCCCTCCAGGGCGACGTCGTCCTTGAGCACGAACCACCTGTCGGGCTTCGTCGTGCCGTCGCGGTTCTCGGCGCGCACGACGACGGTGTCGGGCTTGACCTCGACGACCTCGATCTCGGGCTTCTCGCGCTGCGCCGCGGGCACGTTCTCGAGCGCCTCCGCGCGCGACTCCTCGCCGAGCCCGAAGACCTTCTTGGCCTTCGTGTCGACGGCGTAGAAGAGGCTGCCGTCGCGCGAGTTGTTGGGCTCGACCTTGGCGGGACGCAGCTTGGCGCGCTGCAGCGCGTCGTAGAGCGACAGCGCGCCGGGACTCGACGCGCTGCCGGCGTCGGGACCGCCGGTGACCGCGGGGTTCGTCGGATCGGGCTTGCCGTCGGGCCCGATGACGTTGACCTCCCAGTCATAGAAGGCAAGCTGGGCGACGGTGCCGACCTGCCTGATCGCGTCCTCCAGGTTGGAGACGTCGGGCAGCGCGACGTTGATCTGCTGCTCGCCGGCCTGCTGGATCTCGGGCTCGGCGACGCCGAGCTGGTCGACGCGCTCGCGCATGACGTCGATCGTGCGCTGGATCGCGTCGGGCGTCGCCTGCTGGCCGGCGCGCGGCTTGACCTCGTAGACGAGCTCGACGCCGCCCTGCAGGTCGAGGCCGAGCTTCGTCTCCTTCGACGAGATGACGACGACCGAGGCGATCAGCAGCCCGGCGACGAGCAACAGGACGAAGAGGTTTCGCTGACGGTCGCTCACGATGGCCCAATCGGCAGGTTACTTGCCCGGCGTTAGCACGAGGAGCAGCCCGCCGTCGTCGTCGTATGCCGGAAAGAGGTCGGCGGTTGCGGTCGCGGGGAGATCGCCCTCGGCGTTGACCTGGACCGGCTTGCCGAGCGCGCGCACGCCCCACTCCAGGACCGTGCCGACATGGTCGGTGCCGTCGTCGAACCTCAGGCCGAGCACCTCGTTGGCCTTACGGCCGATCACGCGCTCGTCGTTCAGGCCCGTCAGCTCGAACGATCCGCGGCCGCAGCCGATCACGCGCCCTTCCTGGTCGCAGACGAAGAAGGCGGCGTTCGGGGCGGGGTAGTAGTCGTCCAGGAGCTCGAAGAGAAAGCCAAACCCGCACTTCGAGCAGCCCTTCGCCTGGCGCGAGAAGCCGGCGGTGCGGTCGGACTCGGAGCTGCGGGTACCGCAGTTGGGGCAGATGAACAGATGGGCCATTGCGTGAATAAGCCTAGAGAAGGTCCTCTAAACACCAGTTGAAGGCGGCGGGGCGCGACCGCGGCCGGGCCGTCCCGCTCACTGAGGTGAGGCTAGAACAGGCTGTCGGCCACGCCCGCCGGCGGCTCGAGCCCGACGTGCTCGAACGCGCGCCGCGTGGCCATCCGCCCGCGCGGCGTCCGCCTGAGCAGGCCGCACTGCAGCAGG
>JAHWJE010000314.1 GCA_019348575.1 Actinomycetota bacterium
AGCTCCTGCGTGTCCACGCTTACCCCTTCTGCTCGCCTCGAGGAACCTACCGCCCACGATCCACAGCGCGTCCGGCTCGGCCGGGCTCGTGGAGCGCCGGCACCGTTAGCGTCGGCCGGTGCCTGCCCAGATCTCGAACGTCGCAGCCGCTCTGCGGCGTCTCGGTTGCTCGCCGGCCGAGGCGGTCGCCTTGGCGATTCTTGCGGTCGCATCTGTCGCCGTGCTCGCGCTCGTGTGGGTGCTGGGACGGCCGCCGGGTGCCGCGGTCCCGCTGCCGGTGGCGGCTGGCGCGGCGGCTCCGTCCGAGGTCGCGTCCGGTGGGGGTGTTGTCGTGAGCGACGTCGACGTGATCGTGCACGTCGCCGGCGCCGTCGCACGCCCCGGCGTCTACCCGCGGCCCGGCGGCTCGCGCGTCGCTGATGCGGTCGAGGCGGCCGGCAATGCGCTGCCCAGGGCCGTGCTGGACGGGTTGAACCTCGCGCGGCCGCTGACGGACGGCGAGCAGGTTGTGGTGCCGGACCGCCGCAGCGTTCAGCCGGCGTCCGCCGGCGCGGCGGCTGCGGCTGGGTCAACCACTGCGCCGGCGGCTCCCGGCACGGCGACGACGACGAACTGCAGCGAGCGGGTGGCGCCGCCGGGCGTCCGTGCGCGGAACGTGCGCGGCGCGGCGAGGTCGGCGCCGTCGGCGCGCAGCAGCTCGTCGAAGGCCTTTCGGACGGCGTCGTCGGCGCCGGGGACGAGCACCTCCGCGGTCGGCCGGCCGACGAGGCGATCGGCCGGCGCACCGAGCAGTCCGACTACGCCGAGGCCGCACTCGGCGACCGCGCCGTCGGGCGTGCTGAGGACGTAGCTGCCGTCGGCGAGGCCGAGCAGGACCTGCTCGATGTCCTGCTCGTCGGCGTCAGGCGCGGGCAGCTGATCGCCCTGAGGGCTCATGTGCTGCCTATCGGCCGGGGCTGGCGGAAGGGTTGAGCGCCGGCGCCGTGGCTGGCGGAAATGTCCGTTTCGCGTGTGATTCGCGGCGCGTTCGCGCCGGCCGGTGCCCGGCCGAGCTCGCGCCCGGCCGGCCCCCCCGACTGGTCCCCGTACTCCGACCTCCGATGGGCGGTGACGGCGAACCTAGCGCGGGCTGAATGCGCTTCAAGCGCGGTTGTCAAAACATGTTCGCTGCGCCTGCAGACGTCGCAGCTTTCCTGCCGTTTCTGCCGAGCTTCGGACGCGTTGCGACGCAACCCGAACGACGCCGCGCATCGGCCTCGAGGTCGGATCGTCCCCCTCGGCGCTCTGTGTAGCCGCGGCGCGCGCTACTTGGTGACGCGCGCGGCGAGGACGATGTACCGCGTGCCGCGCGTCTCGAGGCGGACGGCGTGGCTCGTGTTGCCCTCGACGGTGTCGAGCTTGCCGTTCTTCGGCCTGGAACGGGCGAGCGCAAGATGCGACGCGCGCACGCCGTCGCGGAACTTGTAGAAGACGATGTCGCCCGGGCGCACCGACGAGACGCTGATCTGGCGCAGATGGCGCCGGCCGGCGATCGCGTCGTCATAGGAGCGGTCGGGGTCGATCAGGCGCGGCGAGAGCTTGACGCCGGCGCGCTTGTAGGCCTGATGCACGAAGGCGCCGCACCAGACGCGGCAGGGCGGCACCTTCAGGCCCATGTCGCGCTGCCATCGGTTGATCGCCCGCGAGCAGTTGGTCGTGCCGCGCTCCCGCGTGCCGACCTGGGCGAGCGCCCACGACAGGGCCGCGCTGCGCACGGACGGCCGCGTGTCGGTGGCGCTGCCGACGCTGGGCACGAGCACGCCGAGCGACGTGCCGCTGACGACGATGGCGATCAGCCCTGCGAGACGGCGCCGCATCCCGCCATGATGCCCGATCGCCCGTGGCGGCACCACCAGCACGGGTCGGGGCCGAGGTCGCCGCCGCTTCCCGACAGCGCGAACGTTTGCTCAGGCCGGCAGACGCTCCTGCCGACCGGGGGCGCCATGTGCAGAGGCTCGCGCCGATCGCACATATGCTGATCGGCATCGCGAGACTGCTTCTGCCGTCTTCTGCCATGACGTGCAGCACGACCGCGACAGCCCATGACCACGTCTGTAGCCGACACGCTGACCGCCCTGACCGAAGCGATCGACGCAGTGGCGGCGGCGCGCTCGGTCGACGAGATCCAGCGGCTCGCAGCCTCAGGTGCCCGGCGCCTGACCGGTGCTGACGGCGCGACCTTCGTGATGCGCGACGGCGACCGGTGCCACTGCGTGGCCCAGGATGCGACGAAGCCGCTCTGGAAGGGCCGCCGCTTCCCGCTGGAGAGCTGCGTGGAGGGCTGGTCGATGCTGCACGGCGAGCCGGCCGTCGTCGAGGACGTCTACGCGGACGCGCGCATTCTGCACGCCGCCTACCGCCGCACGTTCGTCAGGAGCCTGCTGATCGTCCCGCTGCGCAGCCACGATCCGGTGGGGGCGATCGGGACCTACTGGGCCGAGCCGCACATCGCCGGATCCGACGAGATCGCAGTCGTCCGCGTGCTGGCGGCCAGCGCCGGGGTTGCGCTCGAGCGCGCCACGCTGACGCAGGAGGTCGAGCGCCGCCGCATCACCGAGGAGGACCTGCGCGAGCTCAGCGAGCGCGATCCGCTGACGGGCGTGCTCAACCGCCGCGCCTGGGATCAGCTGCTGGCGAGCGCGCTGCGCAAGGGCACCCAGCCGCTCTACGTCGCGCTGCTGGACCTCGACCACTTCAAGGGATACAACGACCGCCACGGCCACCTCGCGGGCGACGAGCTGCTGCGCCGCGCGGCCCGCGCCTGGCGCTCGGCGGTGCGCGCAGGCGACGTGCTCGCCCGCTACGGCGGCGAGGAGTTCGCCGTCCTGCTCGCCGGCTGCGACGAGGACCGCGCGATCGAGATCGCCGAGCGCCTGCGGCGCGCGATGATCGACGAGCAGCACGTCTCGATCGGGGTCGCGCGCTGGGACGGCCGTGAGAGCGCCTTCAGCCTCATCGCGCGGGCCGATCACGCGCTCTACGACGCCAAGCGCAACGGGCGCAACCGCGTGATGTTCGCGACGTAGCACGCAGCCGTTCGCGGAACGGCACCCCAGCGGCCGGCGGCGCATACGACCTTCGCGAGGCCGGCCCGGCGCTCGGAGCGGCAAGCGCGCATAATGCAACTGCAGCCCGTG
>JAHWJE010000315.1 GCA_019348575.1 Actinomycetota bacterium
GGACGGTCAGGTCGCCGTAGCCCTGCGCATGGGTCTCCTTGTGCGCCTCGTCGATCGCGTACGTGCCAAGGCTCTCCCGCGTCGCCGAGTCGAACAGGTGCACGTACCCCCACCCGTCGAACGTCGTCGAGACCTTCATGCTCGCGCCGATGTCGCCGATCGCCGGCTCCGACCCCGCAACGCCGTAGTCATAGGACGCGGCCTTGTTGAAGAGCAGGTGCATGGCACGGTGGCCGATGCAGATCGCCGGGATCGTGTTCGTGAACTGGTGGCCCTGGCCGCCGCAGAACTGCGCGTCGCCCTCGAAGCCGCCGTCCGATCCCGAGTGGTGGTTGGCGATCAGCACCAGCTTGTAGCCGGCGAGCTGGGCGCTTTCGACCTTCTCGGAGAAGAAGCAGGCGTTGCTGCCCTCGGTCGGATGCCCGACCGGGCCGCGCTCGAAGACGATCGTGTCCTTGCCGGTCGCCGCGGCGGGCGGGATCGATCCGCGGTCGTCGGGGCAGCCGAAGCCGCCGAAGACCGTCTCACCGGTGACCTCCGTGCCCGGCGGGATGATCTTCGTCCAGCCGAAGTGCCCGGCCGGATACGTCCCCGCGTTCGGCCCCGAGGTGATCTGGAACTGCGCGCCGTAGGGCGAGAAGTCCTCGTCGGTCCCGATGAAGAACCGGTTGTCGGCCGTGAACTCGGCCTGGTGCGCGTTGCCCTCCGGGAACACGGACTTGCCCTCGGCGAGCATCTGCGGGTCGAGCTGCGCGTAGTCGGTGTCGCCGATGAAGACGGGCTTGGCCGGATCGTCGACGTCGAACAGCACGTAGCCGCCGTCCCAGTAGGACAGCAGCAACACCCATACGTTCCCGACGCCCGCGAGCCCGACGCTCGAACGCGGGACGTTCTTGACGACCATGTCGTGCAGCGAGGAGTCGCCGAGGCCGATCTCCGATTGGCTCACCCGATTGCCGAGCGCGCGCGTGAGCGCGTTGACGTCCATCTCGCTGATCAGGCGCGGACGCTTGGGGTTGCTGATGTCGAGGATGTCGACGTCGGTGGACTCGAAGTTGTCGGTCATCACCGCGTAGGCGCTGTCGCCGGCGTCCCAGACGAAGGCGCTGTGGATGTCGTTCGTGTCGGCTTGGCCGCGGTCGCCGAAGTGCTCGGACAGCTTCATCGGCTTGGCCGGGTTCCTGACGTCGTAGAGCGAGATGCCGCCCTTGCCGTTCTTGCCGCACTGCTCGTTGTTCATCGCGAGCATGTTGCCGTTGAAGAACTTCGTCGAGACGCGCAGCACGTGCATTCCCTCGCCGGGGCGGCTGTCCTGCGAGTGCGGGATGAACGTGACCTTCTTGGGCTGCGCCGGGTTGCGGATGTCCACCACCCACGCCCCCGCGTCGGGATCGTTGACCCCACCGGTCTCCGCGTTGGCCGCGCAGTCCTCCTCTCCCCAGTGCGCGAGGTACGCGTACTCGCCCTGCGGATCGACCGCGACATCCGCCACCTGCTCGGGCTCGTCGGTCAGGCGCAGCTTGGAGACCAACTCCAGCTCACCCCACGCCCCACTGCCGGCCAGATGTCCCGTCGCAAGCCCGTGCTGCTGGCCGGGATGAGCGCCCGCGGTCGAGGCCACCGCTGCGAAAACGGCGATGGCCGAAATCGCGGACGCTATGCGCATGCTCTTCATGAAACCCCTCCACGGTCGTGCCGCGACAGCCGTCGACGGCGCTTACTCTCGGTCCGCAACTCCGACTGCGGAATCGTACGCATGGGAGCGGGCAGTTGTCACCGATGGTGGGCGTGATCGATTGCGAGGGGGAGCGGCACGACGCGCCCCTCGCCGGCTCCTGTCACTGGTCAGCTTTTACGCTGCTTTTCGGCGTGACGTGCCGGCTGCTCGCTCGTGTCGTCGTCGGCGCACGGGCGAAGGGTCCAGAAGACGACGTCCTGGCGGTGGGCGTAGTGCAGCAGCGGCTTGTCGTCGAGGTCGACGGCGAGGCGACGCTCGATCTCCTGCTCGTCGCCGGGCCGACGTGCCCGGTCGTCAGCGATCCGCCCGACCCGGCGTGCGACGCCCGGCCGGTGCAGAACGCCACGGTCGTCATCCGCGACGCCTCGGGCGCGGAGATCGCCCGGACGACGAGCGACGCCGCTGGTCACGCGCGCGCGACGCTGCCGGCCGGCATCTACATCGTCGAGCCGCTCCCCGTCGAGGGGCTGATGGGGACGCCGCCCGCGACGGCGGTGTGGGCCATCGGCAGCAGCGCGCTGCCGGCGGCGCCCACGGCACTGCTCGCGGCCCCGATGCCGGCGGCGATGAACGTCATCACCAGCAGCCGCTCGGTCCAGAACCGCGCGGCGGCGGCGGGGATGATCAGCAGCGCGATGATGAGGATCAGCCCCACGGCCTGCAGGCCGATCACGGTGACGGTGACGACGAGCGCCATCATGACCACGTCCAGCAGGACCGTCGGCCAGCCCTGGGACGAGGCGTAGCCGGCGTCGAAGCACAGCAGCTTGAACTGCTTGAACAGCAGCGCCTTGCCCTCCATGACCGGAAGCGCGGCGGCCGGCCCGATGTCGCCGAGGCCGAGGACCGCCGTGCCGTCGGTGACGACGGCGACGGTGTGCGACTTCCACGTGTAGTCGTAGGCGAGGTCCGGCTCGTCAGCGATGGCGGTGCAGATGCGCGCGACGCCGGGGGTGTAGGCGAGGGAGAGGTCCGCGCGCGTCTCGACCGGCACCGTCGAGACGACCGCGATCTTGCCGCCGCGGTGCATCGCCAGCGTGCGGTCGACGTACTCGAGCACCCGCGCGCCCCGCGTCGAGCCGATCGCGCGCAGGATCTGCTCCCAGTGGGCCTGATCGCGAGCGTCGATCGTGAATTCGCGCACGCGCTTCCCCTCGCTTCCGGCGCCGGGGACGAGGTCGACGCCCTGAAGCGCCCCGCCGGCCTCCGCGATCGCCTCGAGCGCGCCGCGTCCGCCGTCGTTGGTTGCGCTTCCGCCGACGGCGACGAGGACCCGGTCTGCCTTGGCGGCCGCGGCGGCGATGAGCTGCCCCGTGCCGAAGGTGGTCGCGCGGGCAGGATCGCGTTCGTGCGGCGCGAGGAGTGCGAGCCCCGACGCCTCGGCGACCTCGACCACGGCCGTGACGCGGTCCGCGAGAAGGACCCACGAGGCGTCGAT
>JAHWJE010000316.1 GCA_019348575.1 Actinomycetota bacterium
ACCGCCGGGTACACCAATGCGCACGGATGAAGAGGCCGCACGGCCACGACCCCTTCATCCGTGTTCATCGGCGGCTGTCGGTGGCTCCTGCTTCTCTTCCTGCCTTGGCGTCTTGGCGTTCGCAGTTCCAAGATCTAAAACTTCCGGTCCAGCAGCCGATACTGCACCGCCTCCGCGACGTGGTGTTCCTGGATGTTCTCGCTGCCTTCGAGGTCGGCGATCGTCCGCGCGACGCGACGCACCTTGTCGTACGCCCGGGCGCTCAAGCCGAGTTCGTCCATCGCCTGCTTCATGAGCAGCAAACAGCCGTCGGAAAGGTCGCAGAACTTCCTGAGCTGCCGGCTGTCCATGCGGGCGTTGGAGGTGCCGCCGTCGCCGAAGCGGCGGGCCTGCGCCTGTCTCGCCTTGTCCACCTGCTGGCGCATTGTGGCGCTGTCGGTGCCGGCCTGTCTTCCCGTCAGCTCGCGGTAGGGCACCGCCGGCACTTCCACGTGGAGGTCGATGCGGTCGAGCAGCGGACCGCTGAGCTTGCGCCGGTGGCGCGAGACGTCCCCCTCGGTGCAGCGACAGCGCTTCTCCCCGGCATGGCCGCAGGGGCAGGGATTGGTCGAGGCGACAAGCTGAAAGCGCGTGGGGAACGTCACCGTGCGCTGGCCGCGGACGATCGCCACGACGCCGTCTTCGAGCGGCTGGCGCAGCGACTCGAGGGCCGCCCGGCTGAACTCCGAGAGCTCGTCGAGAAAGAGGATGCCGTGGTGGGCGAGGCTCGCCTCGCCCGGCGCCGGCAGTGCTCCTCCGCCGACGAGGCCCGATGGGGAGATCGTGTGGTGCGGCGCGCGGAACGGCCGCTGCATGACGAGCCCGTCGCCGACGTGGCGGCCGGTGATGCTGTGGATGCGCGTGACGGCGATCGCCTCCTCGCGCGTCAGCGGCGGCAGGACGGAGATCGCCCGCCGGGCGAGCATCGTCTTGCCGGCGCCCGGCGGCCCGGACAGCAGGATGTTGTGCGCGCCTGCCGCCGCGATCGTGATCGCCCGGATCGCCTCGGTGTGGCCGCGTACGTCGGCGAGGTCCGGTGCGCCGGCTGCGCCCTGCCGCCGAGCGGCAGGCGGCGGAAGCTCGGGCGGCTCGTCGCCGCGCAGGATCGCGGCGACCTCCGGCAGGCTGCTGACGCCGGCGACGGCGAGCCCGTCGACCAGCGCGGCCTCGCGGGCGCATTCGCGGGGGACGATCAGCCCCGCGACGCCCGCCCTGCGCGCCCCTTCGGCGACGCTCAGCACGCCGCGACAGTGGCGCAGCTCGCCGCCGAGCCCCAGCTCGCCGAAGACGACCCAGCGCTCCAGCCCGGCTGGGGGAAGCTGGCCCGAGGCGACGAGCACGCCGCAGGCGGTCGCGAGATCGAAGCCGGGGCCGACCTTGCGCAGGTGCGCCGGCGCGAGGTTGACCGTGATTCGCCGCTGCGGGAACTCGAACCCGGCGTTGAGCAGCGCGGTCTGCACGCGCTCGCGCGACTCGCGCACGGCTGCGTCGCCGCGACCGACGATCGTGAACGCCGGCAGCCCGCGGCGCAGGTCGACCTCGACCGTGATCCGCCGCGAGGAAAGTCCGTCGAGCGCAAAGGTGGTCACATGCGCGAGCATTGGCGCACCGTAGGCGCGACCGCGTCACGCCACAGCACGTCCTCGTGACGAATGCGCGCAGCGGTTGCGACGGATCCGCGCAGGCGCAGAGGCGACGCGATCGCTGCGCGAAGTTGTTGCGATCGCGTGGTGAAACGCCGCAACGCGCTGCCTAGCGTGCAGCCGATGGTCATCGATCTGCGCCACCATCTCGGCCGCGTCGGAGAGCGGCTCGCGCGTGAGCACCTCGAACGCCTGGGCTACCTCGTCGTCGCGTCCAACCATCGCACGCGCTTCGGCGAGCTTGACCTCATCGTCTGCGACGACACGTGGCTCGTCTTCGTCGAGGTCAAGACACGCCGCGCGGGCGGCCTCGAGTCCTCTGTTCAGGCAGTGTCGCGCGACAAGTGCCGGCGGGTGCGCGCGATGGCGGCCGCCTGGCTCGTGGAGTCGACCGATCGGCCGCGCTCGCGCGAGCTGCGCTTCGACGTCGTCGGCGTGACCGTCGATCGCCACAGCCGGCTCGTGCGGCTGGACCACATCGAGGCGGCGTTCTGACGTGCGCCGTCCGCGATCTCTACATCATGAGCTGCTGGTATGCGGTCGACTGAAAGCTCAGTCGATGAAGCGGCGACACACCGAGGCGCTGGATCGCATCGCGGTGCTCGGGCGTGGAGTAGCCGACGTGCGCGGCGAACTCCCAGCCCGGGTGCAGGTCGTCGGCGCGACGCATGTACCGGTCGCGCGTGACCTTGGCGACGATCGAGGCGGCGGCGATCGCGGCGGAGGTCGCGTCGCCCTCGACGATCGCGCGCTGCTCGTAGCCGAGCGCGCCGAGGGCAAAGCCGTCCGACAGACAGATGCAGCCGGGCCGGGCGACGCCGATCAGGGCGTCGCGCAGCGCAGCGAGGTTGGTCTTGTGCAGGCCGCGCGCGTCGATCGTGCGCGCACAGCGCGAGACGACGCAGACCTTCACGGCGGTGCGCATGACGATCGGGAAGAGCTCCTCGCGGACCTCGTGGCTGTGCTGCTTGGAGTCGTCGAGGCGTGTCAGGGCGCGCAGTTGACGCGTCGTCAGCGCTTCGGTGTCGAACAGCACAGCGGCGGCGACGAGCGGCCCGGCGAGACAACCGCGTCCGGCCTCGTCGGCGCCCGCCACCCAGCGCACGCCGAGGCGGCGATCGTAGGCGAACAGGCGGCGGCCGCTGGATCGCTTGCGCGCCGCCTGCCGGCGTCGCACCGGGCTGTCAGATCCCGCCGACGCGGCCACCGGGCCAGTACCGGAAGAAGGCTCGGCCGACGATCGAGTCGGCGGGCACGGGACGCCAGAAGCGGCTGTCGTCGGAGGCTCCACGGTTGGCGCGCATCATGAAGCAGTGGCCGGGCGGAATCGTGGCGGGATGAGGAGGCTCAGCGCGCAGAAGACGAACCCGGCGACGATCAGGCGCGCGGACACGCGCCCACCCTAACGCCCCTGGCCGCGCGGGCGGCCGTCCACATGGTCTAGAGCAGCCCGACGCGCTTCGGCGGCCAAT
>JAHWJE010000317.1 GCA_019348575.1 Actinomycetota bacterium
GCGGACGCGGGCGTCGCACCCGACGTCGACGCCCTCCTCTACGAAGCGGACCATGGCGATCCCGCGGAGGCGCTGACGCTCGCCGAGGCGGCGGTCGCCGAGCGGCCGTTCGTCCAGATGCAGGACGCGTACGCCTGGGCCCTGCACCGCACCGGCCGCAATCGCGAGGCGCTCGAGTGGTCGGACCGCGCGCGGTCGATCGGCACGCGGAACGCGCTCTGGGCGTTCCACGCGGGCATCATCCGCAGCGCCCTCGGCGACGCCGAGGGCGCGCGACGCGACCTCGAGCTGGCACTCGAGATCAACCCGCACTTCCACCCAATCCACGCTCCTCGGGCGAGGGCGGATCTCGCGGCGATGGAGGAGCAGTGACCGCGCTCCCGGCGTCCGCACCGCAGCGCGGCGACCCACTCGGCGGGCGCGAGCCGATCTGGCGCGCCGCTGGCGGGAGCCACCGGTGGGCGCGCTTGCGGTCGCCCTGAGCGACGACGGCCTCCGCCTCGGCCTCCTCGTGACCGCGTTCCCCTTCGGTCTGGGTCACGGCATCGACTGAGACCACATCGATGGCATCGCCGACCTTCGCGTCGCTGTACGCCGCCAGGCACGCTGTCGTCGTGCTCGTGCTCGTGCTCGTGCTCGTGCTTGTGCTTGTGCTTGTGCTTGTGCTTGTGCTTGTGCTTCTGCGACCCGGGCGCCGGCGGGCGGGGTCGCAGGACGAGCGCGCTGCCGCCGCCGCGCCGAACCGGCTCGGCGGCGGCGAGCAGCGTGTGCTTGTCGAGGAACTCGATGCCGGTCGCGGCGCCGATCTCCGAGACGCCGCCGGTCGGCGGCGCGGGCGCGAACGTGTGCCCGCGGGCTGCGAGCGCGGCCGCCTCGGGAGAGGCGATGAACGCGGGCTCCGCGACCGTGGCCGGCGTGTTGCGCTGGCTTGCGCGCGGGGCGGCGATCGCCGCGGGCAGCGTGCTGCCGAAGTCGATCCGGTCGACGAGGATCCCCAGCACGGTCGTGATGATCGTCGAGCCGCCCGGCGAGCCGAGCCCGAGCCACGGGCGCCCGTCGCGCAGGACGATCGTCGGCGCCATCGAGCTGCGCGGGCGCTTGCCGCCCTCGACGCGGTTGGGGTGCGTCGTCGAGTCGAAGTTGAAGTCCGTCAGCTCGTTGTTGAGCAGGAAGCCGTAGCCGGGGACGACGAGGCCCGACCCGCCCGTCGACTCGATCGTGAACGTGTAGGACACGACGTTGCCGCGCCTGTCGGCGACGGTGATGTGCGTCGTCGTCCCCGCGCGCGTGGCGGTGGCGGAGGCCTCGCCGGCACCGCCGCCGGCGGCGCCGTCGAACGGGCGCGGATCGCCCGGCGCGACCGGGCTCGCCGCCGCCGTCTGGCCGATCAGCGCGCGTCGCGTCGCCGCGAAGTCGTCCGAGATCAGCCCGGCCAGCGGGACGTCGTAGAAGTCCGGATCGGCGACGTACGCGCCACGGTCGGCGAACGCGAGGCGCGCCGCCTCGAGCTGGTGGTGCAGCGCATCGGCGCGCGTCATCGCGCCGAGGTCGTAGCCCTCGAGGATGTTCAGCGCCTCGGCGACCGTCGAGCCGCCGCTCGACGGCGGGCCCATGCCGAAGACGTCGAGGCCGCGGTACCTCGAGTGCACCGGCGGGCGCTCGGGCGCCGTGTACGTGCGCAGGTCCTTCGGCGCCATCACGCCGGGCCGGAAGACGTGGTTCGCGGACGCGCCGACGGGCGGGTTGCGGACGGTCTGCACGATCGCGTCGGCGATCGGGCCGCGGTAGAAGGCGCGCGCGCCGTGGCGTGCGATCAGCTCGTACGTCCGAGCGAGATCGGGGTTGCGGAAGACGGTGCCGACGTCGCGCGGCGTACCGTCCGGATCGAGGAACAGCGCCGCGGTCGCCGGCACGTCGTCGAAGTAGTCGAGGTTCTCCTGCGTCTGGGCGGCGAACGTGGCGTCGACGACGAACCCGTGCCGCGCGACGCGGATCGCCGGCCAGAGCGCCTCGGCCAGCGAGATCGTCCCGTGCTCGCGCAGCGCGCGCGCCCAGCCGCGCACGGTCCCCGGAACGCCGACCGACAGGCCGCTGTAGCGCGCGTCGCGGAACGCCAGCGGGACGCCGTTCTCGATGAAGGCGGCGGGCGTCATCTGCAGCGGCGCGCGCTCGCGGTGGTCGTTCGTCGTGACCTCGCGCGCCCGCGCGTCGTAGGAGACGATGAAGCCGCCGCCGCCGATCCCGGCCGAGAAGGGCTCGGTGACGCCGAGCACGGCCGCGGCGGTGACGGCGGCGTCGGTCGCGTTGCCGCCGCGGCGCAGCGTGTCGATCGCGGCCTGCGTGGCGAGCCGGTCGACGGTCGCGGCGCCGCCGCCGCGACCGATCGACGTGGCGGGCCCGGAGGCCTGCGTCGTGGAGGGGCCGGAGGCCTGCGTCGTGGAGGGGCCGGAGGCCTGCGCCGCGGAGGTCGCGGCGATGACGAGTGCGAGGGTGGCAGCCGCAGCGGCGAGCAGGAAGCGCATGCGCTCCTGCTTCCCGCGCGGGCGCGAGTTCACGCGTGCCGGCGCGGCGATCTGTGGCACGACAGGCGTCGCAGCTGCCCGACAGGGGCGAGCGCGACGGCGGCCCACCTGCGGCTCGCTCTGGCTCCTCAGCCCGTTCGCCACGCCGAAGGCAGGCTGCGAACATGCGTTCGACATGACCTCCGAGGGCTCGGCCTACTCGCGCTTCAAGCGCTGCCTGGCGACCGGCAACGGCGCGCTCGTGCGGGCCGCCGCCGCGGAGCTGGCGCAGCTGTCGCTGGAGGACGCGCTCGCGGTCTGCCTCGTGCTGCGCGACCGCGAGCCCGAGGACGTCACGGTCGACGGGATGCTGTACCGCGAGGTGTTCACGCCGACGACCGCGTGGACGTCGAATGCGCGCAACGTCGTGCCGGACGCGTTCACGATCAACGTCAACTACCGCTTCGCCCCGGACAAGGACCTGCACGAGGCCGAGGCGCGCATCGCGGAGCTGGTGGCCGGGCGCGCCGACATCGCCGTCGTCGACCGCGCACCGGCGGGCCGGCCGTTCCGCGACGCGCCGCTTGTCGACGCGTTCCTGGCCAGCGTCGGCGCACGGGTCGAGCCGAAGCAGG
>JAHWJE010000318.1 GCA_019348575.1 Actinomycetota bacterium
CCCGGGCGCTCACGTCCAAGCGCTGGCGCATACACGACACGACCGCGATCGAACTCCACGGTCAGCTTGTCCTCGTCGTCCGAGCCCCGCCCCATCGCGTAGCCGACGACGTAGCTGTAGCCGCGGTGGGGTCGTGCGTGGTCGACAACCTCATTGCTCGACGGACGCCCGAGCAGCTGTCGCACGTCGTCTGCGACAAGCCGGGCGGGGTGGCGCTCGAGCAGGCGATCACGAGCACCGTCGCCGACATCCACGCCGAGCACGGCGGGCAGCCGCTCAGCGAGGCCGAGTTCGGCGAGCTCCTCGGAGATCTGCCGGCCGATGGCGAAGTGGCGACATCCGGCCGCGGCGCGCTCCGCGTCGCGGTCGCATCAGCGCGGCGGTGTGGCGTGAGGAGGTTGAGCGCTTTGAAAGCAATCGACGACGATCTCGAAGGCCGCGTCCGGGCGATCCTCAACGCGACTCCGCCCCCATCCGTCGCACTCGGCGACGCGGGGCGCACCGCCGCACACCGAGTCGACGCGCACGGCGTAGCGCTTGTCGCGATCGCCGAGCACGTCGAGCCCATCACCGAGCGCCATCGCCAGCACACACGGACCCATCTGCTGGAGCGCCTCGAGCCCGTCCCGGCCCGTCAGCGAGAGCGCGCAGGCCGAGTGCTGCTTTGGGGCGCGGCGGAGCGCGCGCGGCCCTGGAGGTCGCCAAGGTCGATGTCGCCTCTAAGGAACGCCTCAGCGGCGTAGAGCAGCCCGGCGAACACGCCAGCGCCGACCAGGCAGAGGATCGCCTCGCCCAAACCGAAGCCGATCCACGCGGCCGCGAAGAGAAAGCCGAGCAGGGCGGCGAATTGTCTTGGTGTCATGTCAGTTCAGCTCCCTCTTGCGTGAACGGTCGTAGCCGGTCAGGGTCACGTTGACGGGGACGGCGGGCAGCCCGTGGCGCTCAAGGCCGCTGATGATGCGCTGCTGGACGGCGCGCAGCGTGTGGGACAGGTCGCGCGCGCGGCGCACCTCGAGCAGGACCGCCAGGTCATCGGTTCCAAAACGGCCAGACGCCGCGACCACCGCGGGATGCTCGAGCGCGATCCCCTCGGCCATCCGCTCCACGGCGCGCGGCGCGACCGTCACCACGCCAGAGGCGCCGTCCTCGAGCTCAACGTCACTGCGGGCCAGGTAGGGGCGCGGCAGCTGCTTGCGCGCGACCGTGAGAAATAGCAGGAAGGCGATCAGCCCGGCGAGCCCGGCGATCAGCCGCGCCGTGTCCGACGCGCGCGCGGCCAGCAGATCCTCGGCGAAGTCGTAGGCCGTGCGGTAGCCGCTGTAGCGGTCGGCGTCACCGCCGCCGATCACGTCGAGCGCCAAGCCCGCGAGAATGAGGCCGTACCAGATCAGCGCCAGCGCGAGGACGAGCTCCAGCAGCCGCTGGATGAACGCGAGCGGTGAGGTGCGCGTGCGGATGCGCTGGCGCAGCATCACTGCACCCGCCGGCCGCGTCGGCCCAGCGGAGTCTGAACGCGGATCTTCAGGCCGAAGGCGTCCCCCAGTTCGCGAACCTCGGAGCGCACGGCCTCCTGAACGGCGGCGCTCTGCGCCGCGCGCGGACGCTCAGCGCGCAACACCAGCCGTCCGCGGCGCGGCCGCCGGCTCAGTCGCAGCTTCGCCTTGGCATGGGTGACGCCGCGGGTTCGCTCGGCGAGCGCAGCGAACATCTGGCTCAGCACGCGGCGTCGGGCGTCAAGCGTTCCCTGCTCAGACTCCTCGAGCACCGCACGTCGTTCGCGGCGCGGCGCGAGCGCGCCGATCAGCAGCAGCAACCCCAGCACGATCATGCCGCCGCCGATCAGCGCCTCCAGCGCCTGCGTTCCACTGCCTGCTAACCGGTCAAGCCAGGCGCCGGCTCCTGAGCCTTCAAGTCGTATGCCGAGGCTGTCGCCGAGCAGCGCCGCCAGCGCGAAGCCCAAGCCGAGGAGCGCGAGGGTGATCAGCAGCAGAAACCCGAGCAGCCGCAGCAGGCCGCGCAGCAAGACGATCACGGGCCGATCTCCCCTGCCGTGCTGATGTTCTCCACCGCGATGTCCACCGGACCCAGTCGGTCCGCGAGGCCCGCACTCGTGACGTCGCGCTGCACCTGCGCCCGCACGGCGTCGGCCAGAGGACGCAGCGGCACTATCGCGACGACGAGGTGGATTGACGTCTGGTAGCGCCCGTCGGGCAGCGCCGCGCACACGACGCCGTCGACGCGCAGCCCCCCACTGGCCGTCATCCGAATGCCCGCCCGCCCGGCGTCGAGCCCGACGACACCAGGCGTCCCGAGCGCCGCCGCACGCGCGAGCGCCGCCAGACGCAGCCGCAGCGACGCCGACGCGGGAACCTCCGCAGGCGAGGACACGGGCACGGCCCGCGCGCCGGCGGTCGGAACAGCAGGTGACACGAGGCAGGCTCCGGGCCGTGCTACTCCACGCGCGCCGGCTCAGCCGGCGCTTCGTCGCCGGGGAAGTACAGATCGCTGACGGCGATGTTGACCTCGGTGACCGTCAGGCCAGCCATGCCCTCGATGCGGCGGGTGATGTTTTCGCGCAGAGCCGTGGCGATCCGCGGGATCGACTCGCCGTACTCCACCACGATCGTGAGGTCGACCGCTGCCTCGCGCTCACCGACCTCGACATCGACGCCCTGCATGCGCTCGTCACCGACGCCGACGCTGCGAGCGAACCCGCCGATCGCGCGTGCCGTGCCACCGCCGAGATCGTGCACCCCGGGCACCTCTCGCGCGGCGATGCTCGCGATCTTGGTGACGACCGAGTCGGCGATCGTCGTCGAGCCGTGCCCTGAGTCAAGCGACTCGCTGCCGCGCCGGGCCCCTGCCACCGAGGAGCCCTCGTGCGGTTCGCTGGATCGCCCCGCAGCGCCGGGGGATGGATTCTCGCTCATCACGACCTCCTTGAGTCATCCCGCCGAACGCGGGAGCATTCCTGGCATACCCTTGGACCGTGCCACGAACAGAAAAGTTCTGCGCACGCGCAGACGCGCAAGGATGACCGCGTCCGCGCGGCGAGCAAGGTGCCCAAATGACCAGATCAAGGCGTCTCCGTCGCTCCGCGGCCAGCTGGCTGCGCCCCCTCGAGGAT
>JAHWJE010000319.1 GCA_019348575.1 Actinomycetota bacterium
GGGCCGCAGATCGCCTCCGCCCAGCCGAGCTGGGGCGGCGCGAACGGCAGCGCGGCGAGCAGGCCGGCTGCGGCCTGGACGGGCGCGAGCGGCACGCTCAGCGGCAGCAACCCGACCTCGCGCGCGACGTCGACCGCCGTCAGCACGCCGTCGCCGGCGAGGTTGTAGGCGCCCGGCGGTCCGGCGCCCAGCACGCACAGGCGCAGCGCCTCGCCGACGTCCTCCTCGTGGACGAACTGGAGCGCCAGCGGTGCCACGACCGCCGGCACGCGCACGGGCAGCGCCAGCGCGAGCGACGCGAGGCGCCGGGCGAGCGGCTCGGCGCGCGCGGGCACGAGCCTCTTGGCGCCGACGCTGTGCGGGCCGAGCACGATCGGCGGGCGCAGGACGTAGAGCGCGAGCTCGGGGCGCGCGGCGGCGGCGTCGCGCAGCAGCTGCTCGATCTCGGCCTTCTGCTGCCCATAGAAGAGGTGCTCGGCTGGGCGCGTCGGCCACTCCTCCGTCAGCACGCCGCGGCGGTCGCGCCCAAAGCCGTACGCCGCGACCGACGACGCGTAGACGAAGCGCCGCGCGCCCGCCGCCGCCGCTGCCGCGAACGCGTTCAGCGTGCCCTCGACGTTGATCGCGCGGATCCTCCGGCGGTCCGAGCTCCCGGTGATCAGGAACGCGAGGTGCACGACGACGTCGGCGCCCGCGAACGCCTGCTCCAGGGCCGCAAGGTCGCGCACGTCGCCGCGCCGGTACTCCATCTTCGTCCAGCCGTGCTCTGCGGGATCGAACGGCCGCCGTGCGATGCCGACGATCCGGTCGATGCGCGCCTCGCGCTGCAGCAGCGGGATCAGCCCGAAGCCGAACGTGCCCGTCGGCCCGGTGACGGCGACGGTGAGCGGTCGTCGGCGCGAAGCCACGCCGCGACGGTAGCGTGCGCGCCGATGCAGCTGGCGATCGTCAGCGACACGCACATGCCGCGCGGGGCGCGCGCGATCCCGCCCGCGTGCCTCGAGCGCTGCGCCGCCGCCGACGCGATCCTGCACGCGGGCGACCTGATCGACGTACCGGTGCTCGAACTGCTGCGCGAGCTCGGCCCGCCGGTCCACGCGATCCACGGCAACGTCGACAGCGCGGCGGTTCGCACGCTGCTGCCGGACCGGCTCGAGCTGAAGCTCGCGGGCGTCCGCGTCGGCATGACGCACATCCCGGGACCGGCGAAGGGCCGCCGCGAACGCCTGCGCCGCGCGTTTCCCGCGTGCGATGCCGTCATCTTCGGCCACACGCACATGCCCGAGCACGACGCGCTCGGCGGCTTTCAGATCTTCAACCCCGGCTCCCCCACCGAGCGGCGCCGGGCGCCGGCCCACACGATGGGCGTCGCCACGATCGCCGGCGGCCGGATCACGTTCGAGCTGCTCGTCGTCGCCTGACGCAGCGGCGCGGCGCCGACCTCGGGCCCAGGCGATTCGGCCTGATCCTGCTCGCGAGCACAATCGCTAGAATGCGCGCCGGCAGAGGGTGTCGCACCTGATTTGTTGCTCGCGCAATCATCTGGTACGATTCCTCCTGGCGTCGTGTGGGCAGCCCTGTGATGAGGGCGGCCCGCCTTTCGCTTGACCGCCTCCTCTCCTCTCTTCTGACGTGCCGCGCCTCGTCGTGGCAGCGAGCAGACGGGTCGAGGTGAGTCGCGAACAGCGGCGCTCCGACACATCTGAAAGGGAACGCATGGCCAGGACAACCACAACGACGAGTGCACGGCGGCGCGGCGAGCACAGCGCACCAGCGAAGCGCCCCCGGCGCCGTACTCCCGCCCAGGACGCTGCGAGGCACGGCGCGCGCGTCCAGGCCGAGATGACGGCCGACTCGCTGCAGACCTTCCTCAACCAGGCGTCGCGCTACGCCCTGCTGACCGCACCCGAGGAGATCGAGCTTGCCAAGCGCATCGAGCGCGGGGACATCGCCGCCAAGGACCGGATGATCAACGCGAACCTGCGCCTGGTCGTCTCGCAGGCGCGGCGCTACCAGGGCCTCGGCCTGCCGCTCGGCGACCTCGTGCAGGAGGGGACGCTGGGGCTGATCCGCGCGGCCGAGAAGTTCGACTGGCGCAAGGGCTTCAAGTTCTCGACGTACGCCACCCTCTGGATCCGTCAGAGCATCCAGCGCGGGCTGGCGAACACGTCGCGGACGATCCGCCTGCCGACGCACATCGAGCAGCGCGAGCGCAGGCTCGCGCGGGTCGAGCGCGACCTGACGGCGAAGCTCTCGCACGATCCGTCCGACGAGGAGGTCGCGGCGGCGGCCGACATGACCGTCCCCGAGATCCTCGCGCTGCGCGAGGCGCGCCGTCACGTGACGAGCCTCGACGTGCCGATCGGCGACGACGGGGACTCGAACCTCGGTGACTTCATCGCCAGCGAGCGGCCCGATCCGAGCCAGGAGGCTGAGTCCAGCGAGCTCGAGCGGACCGTGGCGGAGGCCCTCGGCCGGCTGACCGGCGAGGAGCGTCGCGTCGTCGAGCTGCGCTTCGGACTGCGCGACGGGCGCGAGCGCTCGATCGAGGCGACGAGTCGCGAGCTCGGGCTGAGCCGCGATCGCGCGCGCCAGCTCGAGGAGGCCGCGATGCGGACCCTCGGCGACGAGCCCGCCCTCGCCGGACTGCGCGAAGCCGCGTAGCAGGCCGAACAGACCGAGCAGACCCGGGCGCCCGCGGATCGCGGGCGCCCGTCGTCGTGGGTGCTCCGTCCGCCGCGGGCCGCTACCGGCCGCGCGGCTTGCGCAACCTGATCCGTCCGCGGCGAACGGATCTTCGCGGCGACGCGTCGGGTGCGGGCGCCTCGCCGGCTGCTGTCTCAGTCGGTGCCGGCTGGGCGGTCACCTCGGCCTCGCGCGGCGGTTGCGGCGCGGGCTCCCCCGCCGCCGCGACCGGCTCCGACTCGGGCTCAGGACCTGGCGCGACACCGGGCTCCGGCGCCGCCGCCGGCGCCGGCGAGGAGGAAGAGGAAGAGGCGGCGCCTCAGACGCCGGATCCCGACGCCACCCAAGTGGCCGTCACCGCCACTGACTTCGAGTTCGCCATCGACGGCGACGTGCCCGCCGAGAAGGTCGCCTTCGTCATGACCAACGAAGGGGAG
>JAHWJE010000031.1 GCA_019348575.1 Actinomycetota bacterium
CGGCGGTTCTCCACGCAACGGCTGTCCGAGTTCGAGGCGCTCGATGCTGATTGTCAGCGCAAGGACCCGTCCGAGTCAAGGAGCTCCTTTCTACAGGGCAACGCTGGGAGCGTTCTCCTCCAGGTGACGCTCAAACCTCCCCCCACCAGACCCCAAGGGGGCTCCGCGAGCTCGCGTGCGTCAGCCCGCCGTGACGTTCAGCAGGTCGACCACGAAGACGAGCGTCTCGTTGGGCCCGATCGAGCCCTGACCCTGCTCGCCGTAGGCGAGATCGGGGGGGATGACGAGCAGCCGCCGCCCGCCGACCTGCATCCCCGCGACGCCCTCGTCCCAGCCCGGGATCACGTTGCCCTGCCCGAGCACGAACGAAAACGGCCGGCCCGAGTCCCAGGAGGCGTCGAACTGCTCGCCCGTCTCGTGCAGCACGCCGACGTAGTGCACAGCGACGGTGTCGCCCGCCTTCGCCGTGGCGCCCGTGCCCTTGACGACGTCCTTCGTGACGAGCTTCTTCGGCGGCTCGCCCGACGGCTTCGGGATCTCGGGCTTGCTCGAGAGGTCGGTCGAGATGCCGTGCCTCGTGGCGGCGCTCGTCCCCCCGGCCGGCGTCGGCGCCGTCTCGGTCTGGGCGGGGTTCGCCGGCACCGCGGCAGGCAGATCGGTGTCGTCCTCGTCGTCGCCGCAGGCGCCGAGGCCGACCGCGGCCGCAGCGAGCAGCGCGAGCGCTCGGGCGCGCAACGTCAGTACCCCACCTTCACGAGGTCGACGACGAAGACGAGCGTCTCGTTGGGTGCGATCGGCCCGACGCCCCGGTCGCCGTAGCCCAGCGACGGCGGGATGATCAGCGTCCGCCGCCCGCCCACCTTCATCCCCGTCACGCCCATGTCCCAGCCCTTGATGACGCGGCCGCCGTCGAGCGGGAAGTCGAAGGGCTGGCCGCGGTCCCACGAGGAGTCGAACTGCTTGCCGGTCGACCACGAGACGCCGACGTAGTGGACGTGGACCTGCTGGCCGGGCTTCGCAACGGTGCCGTCACCGACGACGACGTCGTCGGTGACCAGCTCGCCCGGGGGCTCGCCCGAGGGCGCGGGAACCTCGGGCTTGCTCGTCAGGTCGTCGGAGATCTCGAGTTTCGTCATGCACCACAGCCTACGTAGGCCACCACCGTGGCGCGGCGTCAGCGGCCCAGCGGGCGGAAGTCGCCGAACGTCCAGTGCACGTTGTAGCCCAGCGCCGTGCCGGCCGAGCTTGCATGCAGCGCCGGCAGCACGATCGTGCGCATGAGCTCCTCGACGATGCCGGCGCGCAGTGGCGCATCCTCGATCTCGGGCAGGTACTCCTCCTGGTTGGATGGCACGAGCAGCGTGTCGATCGTCTCCTGGTCGGCGATCTCGTAGGTCTGCGTCGTCACCTCGCCGCCGAAGTGGCCCGTCAGCGCGCCGCCGATCTCGTGACCTGTGTGGGGCCGCGGGAGGATCCGCCGCCCGGCGCGCTCGTCGTCGATCAGCGGCCCCGAGCCGTCCGCGACGCGCGCGAGCGCCGCCGCGATCGCGTCGCGCTGCAGCTGCGACTCGGGCACGGCGTCGCGCTCGAGCAGCGCCTTCCAGTGCGCGCGCAGCGCGCGGTTGGGGTCGTGGAAGAGGACGGCGTACGGCCCGGCAACGCCCAGATCGGGCGCGTTCCACAGCAGGCGGCCGCCGGGCGCCGTCACGTCGGCGAGCCCCTCGGCCACGCGGCGCACGGCCTTCGGCGGGATGAGGTGGAAGACCATGCTCGACATCACGACGTCCATCCGGACGCCGCCGGTGACCTCGAGCAGCGGCCGGAAGCGCCCGTCGTCGCCGACGAGCGAGTGGCAGCGTGTCCACGAGCAATCGCGCACGACGTCGTAGCCGTAGGCGAACCAGCTCGAGGGGATGTCGGCGAGGTGCAGCTCGAGCGTCGCGCCGGCGCGCGCGAGGCGCTGCTCGAGGCCCGTCTCGCGCGTCGCCTTGAGCAGCTCGATCGCCGCCAGCCCGGTGCCGGTCCCGTAGTCGAGCACGCGCAGGACCGAGCCCGCCGGCAGGTCCGCGAGGCGCTGCTCGAGAACCTCGATCGCCTGCGTGACGAGCAGGCTCGTCGCCGCCGACGACCACAGCCGCGGGTGGCGCAGGTCGCCGCGCTCGTAGAGCAGTTCGTGCAGCGCGCGGCCGTCGCGGCGATCGACGCCCTGCCGGGGCTGCCAGGTGTCCTGGCGCGCGACGTCGCCGTCGTAGCCGGGGATCAGCTCGTGCTCGGCGGCGCCGCCGGCGAGCAGGTGGTTGAGGCTGACCGCGACGAACGGCCGGCTCGTGGGGTAGCGCCGCTCGCCGGTCGCGGCCTGGCGCAGCCCGGCCTGGCGCAGCGCCGAGATGAGCGCCCGCCGCTCGACGGGATACTGGCGCGACAGCCCGTGGTAGGCATCGAAGGCGATGCTGTGCAGCGCGCCCTGATGGCGCGCGGCGACCTGTGGCGCGACGCAGTGCGCCTCGAGCACGACGAGGCCGTGGCGGGCCACGTGCGGCGCCCAGCGCGCGAGGTGCGCGGCGAGGTCGGCCTCGACATCGGCCGGATCGAGCGCGTGACCGGACTCGTCGAGGTAGGCGCCGCTCGACAGGCCGGCGGCCGTCGGCGGCGCGTGCGCGCCGCCGTAGCCGCGGTCGTGGTCGACGAACGCGTGCACGTGCAGGCCCTCGTCGATCGCCAGTCCGTGGGCGGCGAGGTCGTCGCGCAGCGCGTCGGGCTCGGAGACGTCGCCGAGCAGGACGAGCGCGTCGGCGCCCGCGGCGGCGAGCGTGCGCCGCGCGCGCTGGACGGCGGCGCCGCTGTAGTCGGCGCCGACCATCAGCAGCGGGTGCTCGCCGAGGTGGCGCCCGCGCAGCGTGCTGTCGCGCACGAGCGCGTGGATCCGTGCCAGCCAGCTCGCGTCGCCGCAGCCCGTGTCGAGCACGAAGCGCGGCTGCTCGGCGAGCGGCTCGCGGTCGAAGATCTGGGCGATCGCGCGATCGGCGTCGCCGAAGTAGCGGCCGTGGGCGGCGGTGCTGGCGCGGATGTTCAGCTCGCGCTGGACGTGCCACTCGCGCCCTTCCGCGGGACCGCTGCGCGCGCCGCTGATCGCGCCGCTGTAGAGCTCGGGCAGGCGGCCGAACATCGGCAGGTAGGAACCGACGAGCCCGAGGTGCACGACGAAGTCGAGGCCGATGAGGCCGTCCTCGGACCAGGCGCCGTCGTCGCCGAGCCAGCCGAGCGCGCGCAGCACGCGCCCGGCGAGCTCGCCGCCCTCACCGGGCGGCAGCGCCGGACCGTCGCGCCCGGCCAGGCCGCCGGTCGCGTCGAGCCACAGCAGCGCCGGCGCGGCGAGCGCGCCGTCGAGGTGCGCGACGACGTCGTCGCGCAGCGGGGCGTCGAGGCCGTCGAGCTCCCAGCGCGCCTCGGCGTCCTCGACGAGGCCGGCGAACAGCGCCAGGCGCTGCTCGTCCCATGGCTGCTGCCACGCGTCGGGCTCGTTGTCGAGGAACGTCGCGAGATAGGCGCCGAGCGCGAGGTAGCTGCCGTGATGCGCGGCGACGGCGCGCCCCGCCGGCGTCCAGTCGATCCTCGTCGCCTCCGGGGCGAGGCCGGGGCCGTCTGCGATCCAGCCGGCCTGCGCGAGCGTGCGCAGACCCACGCGCAGGTGCGAGAAGCCCGTGTCGGTCAGGCCGGGGCAGAGCCGGTCGAGCGGTTCGGCGCGCGCCAGCGACGGCGCGAGCAGGCCGATCGCGTCCATCCCGCGCAGCGTCGTCGCGAGGACCATGCCGTCCTGGAAGAGGAATGCGAGCCGCCGCAGCGCATCCCTGCCGATGCCGCGATCTGTCAGCGCCCGCACGCCGCGTATCCTGCCGGATCTGGTGCGTCCACGGCGCGCGCGGGTATCCGCGCCACACCCGCTGCCCGACGCCGCCTGCCCGCCTAGCTCAATTGGCAGAGCACTTCACTTGTAATGAAGAGGTTTTCGGTTCGAGTCCGAAGGCGGGCTCTCAGGGCGGCGCGTCGGCCGTCGGCCCGAACGCCGCGTGCGAGCGCGGTCCGACGTCCAGCGGCCGCACGATCACCTCGTCGCGCCTCGCCCCCGGCTCGCAGCCGTCCGGCGGCTCGACGACGTCGAGCCCCTCGAGCATCGTGAAGAACGCGCGGCCGTAGGGCGTGTGCTGCACGCGCGCGCGCACGGCTTCCCAGTCGACCTGCTCGCGCAGCGCGCGCGCCATCTTCAGCAGCGCCGCGTAGTCGAGGTAGTGCTCGTTGAGCGTCTGCAGGCGCAGGGCGAACATGTCCTCCAGGCGCAGGACGTTCATCGCCATCGAGGTGACGGTCAGCTGCTCGCCGCGGGCGATCTGCTCGTCGGTCACCTCGCCCTCCACGGTCTCGAAGATGACGTCGACGAGGACCTCGCCGTCCCACGCCTTGAACAGCCACTCCTCGGGTGGTCGCTCGGGCCTCATGCCGGCGCCGACGAGCAGATCGAGCACGCGCTCGGCGTCGGCCGGGCGCACCATCAGGTCGAGGTCGTTGGTCACCTCGGGGCCGCCGCGCGCCCAGGCGGCGAGGCTGCCGCCGACGAGATAGGGGATCTCCGCCTCGCGCAGCAGGGCCACCGTCTTGCGCAGCGTCGCGAGGATCGGTCCGAAGCGCTCTTCGTCGTCATGCATGCGCCGCTGTTACCCGCCCTCGCCGACGGGGAAAGCACGGCGCAGGATGTCGCCGGGAGAGGAGCTGGACTGCACAGCGCGGATCGCCGCGGTCGGCGACCTGCACTGCCGCGAGTCACACCGAGCGCAGATCGCGGCCGCCTTCGCCGCGATCGCCGACGAGGTCGACGTCATCCTGCTCGCTGGTGACCTGACGACGCACGGGGAGCCCGAGCAGGCGCAGATCCTCGCCGACGCCTGCCGGCCGCTGGACACGCCCGTGCTGACCGTGCTCGGCAACCACGACTGGCACTCCAACCGCCGCGACGACGTCGTCGAGGTGCTGCGCGACGCCGGCATCGTCGTGCTCGACCGCGACCACGCGATCCTCGACCTCGGCGGCGTCGAGCTCGGCGTCGCGGGGCTGAAGGGGTTCGTCGGCGGCTTCGACGGCCACCGCCTCCCGGACTTCGGCGAGCCGCTGCTGCGGGCGGTCTACGACGACATGTCGGCCGACGTCGAAGCGCTCGACGCCGGCCTGCGGGAGATCGCGGCGTGCCCGCTGCGGATCGTGCTGCTGCACTACGCGCCCGTCGAGGCCACGCTCGTCGGCGAGCCGCGCGAGATCTGGGCGTTTCTCGGCAGCGACCGGCTCGCCGCGCCGATCGCCGAGCACCGCCCGCACGTCGTCCTGCACGGCCACGCGCACGCGGGCAGCTTCGAGGGCGCGATCGGCGATATACCCGTCTACAACGTCTCGGCGCCGGTCATCGGGCGCGACTTCTGCGTCTTCGAGCTCAGCCGGGCGGGCGCGACGACGGCGGCGCTGCGCTGACGGCGTCAGCCGGTGCTGTCGCCGGGCACGCTGCCGACGTGCTCGAGCTTGCCGTGGCCGTTGCTCGACACGACGTGCTCGTACGTCGGGACCTCGGGCTCCACCGGCGCGTTGAGGCGCCGCTCGAGCTCGCCGAGCACGAGCCCGAAGACCAGGTGGCGCCAGGTCGCCTGCGCGAAGGCGCGTCCGCTCGTGGCGAGGCGGGGCAGGTCGACGCGCGCGGGATGCAGCCGGTCGACGGCGATCGTCAGCGGCCAGGCCGCCACGTGCTCGATCAGCGCGGCGACCGGTCCGCGGACCCAGGGGGGCAGCGGCATACGCGCGGCGACGTTCGAGTAGGCGGCGCCCATCAGTGCGCCGTTGGCGAGGTGCGCCGCGGCCCCGATCACCGGCCACGCGGGCCCGCGCGTGAAGAGCTTGCCGAGCAGCTCGCTGTCGTCGTGGTCCACCCCGAAGACCGGCTTGTCCAGCGGCTGCTGCGCGAGCCACACGCTGGCGGCAACCGCGCCGGCGAACGCTCCGCGAACGGTCTTGCCGCAATCGAACCCCATGCGCTGCAAAGACTGTAACGCGGGTCACGAGCGTGGGTATGGCAGGCATGGATCGCAGCCGACTGTTGGCGCGCGCGCAGGGGCGCGGCGTCAACCCGCTGGTCTACTGGGTTGCACGCGCGGTGCTGCAACCGATCTTCCTCGTGTACTTCCGCATGAAGCGGATCGGCATGGAGCACATCCCGAAGGACGGCGCCCTGATCATCGCCTCCAACCACCGTTCCTTCATGGACCCCTGGGTGATCGGCATGATGCTGCGCCGGCCGGTCTACTACGTCGCCAAGACCGAGCTCTTCGGGCACCCGGTCGTGGCGTGGCTGCTGAGCTCGCTCGGCGCCTTCCCGGTCGAGCGCGGCCAGGGCGACCGCGACGCGATGCACGCGGCCGGCAGGATCCTCGAGCGTGGCGACGTCGTCGTGATCTTCCCCGAGGGCACACGCACGCGGCCGGGCCCCCTGGCCGCCCCCAAGCGCGGCGTCGGCCGGCTCGCGCTCGAGACGGGCGTGCCGGTCGTGCCGGTCGCGCTGATCGGCACCGACGAGGTGCGCAGGGGCTGGCTGATCCGGCCGCGCAGCGTGCGCATCCGGGCCGGGCGGCCGCTGCGCTTCCCGCAGGTCGATGAGCCCTCGCCGACGCTCGCGCGCGCCGTCACCGACCGCATCTGGCCCTGCGTCGAGCTGCAATGGGAGTGGCTGGGCGGCACGCCGGCACTGCGCCGCGCCGCGATCGTCGGCGCCGGTTCCTGGGGCACCAGCCTCGCCGTCGCCTTCGCCCGCGCCGGGCTGGACGTGGAGCTTGGCTGCCGCACGCCGCAGCAGGTCGAGCGCATCCACCGCACGCGCGTCAACGACCACTATCTGCCCGGCGTGCGGCTGCCCGACGCGGTCCGCGTCACGACCGCCGAAGCGCTCTCGCTCGACCGCGCCGACCTCGTCTGCTTCGCGGTCCCGGCCGCCGCGCTGCCGGCCGCGGTGGCCGCCCACGCCGATTCGATCTCTCCGTCGGCCGGCGTGCTCGTGCTCTGCAAGGGGCTCGTCGCGCCCGACGGTACGCTGCCCAGCGCCTATGTCGCCGCGCGCGTCAACGCGCGTGCCGTCGCCTGCATCGGCGGTCCGAGCCACGCGGCCGATGCGCTGCACCGCGGCGCGGCGCTCGTGATCGGCTGCGTCGACGAGGTCTACGCCGGGCAGATCGCGCGGCTCTTCAAGGACGCCGGCTTCGACACGACGACGACGAATGACGTCGCCGGGGTCGAGCTCGCCGGGACGGCGAAGAACGCGGCCGCGCTGGCCGCCGCCGCAGCGGGCGTCAGCGGTCCGAACGCCGCCGGCGCCGCCGCGGGCAAGGTCTTCGCCGAGGTCGACGCGTTCGCCCGGCGCTGCGGCGGCCATCGGGAGACGTTCGCCGGGCTCGCCGGTGCGGGCGACCTCGTCGCGACCGTCGTCGCCGAGGGCAGCCGCAACCGCCGTGCCGGTGAGCTGTTGGGACAGGGTATGTCGGCGCAGAAGATCGGCGACAGCCTGGGGCAGTCCAGCGAGGCGATGGACGGCGTCGGGCTGCTGGCGCAGACGCTGCGCCGCGAGGGCCTGCCGTCACCGACGCTCGACCGCCTCGCGGAGCTCGTCGACGGGCGCATCGACGCCGACGCGTTCACCGCGGCCGTGACGGCGCCCGGCGGCCGCTTCCGGCGCTCCGTCGACCGGCCGTCGCCGCTCGCGAGGGCCGCCGCGGGCGCCAACGATCGCAGCTCCGCGCAGGGATAGGCTCCGTGCACCGTGGACCAACCCGACAAGGCCCGTCTCGACGCGGCGTTCTCCGACCTCTACCGGGTGCATCTGCGCGACGTCTACAGCTACGCCTACTACCGGATCGGCAACCACCACGACGCCGAGGACCTCACAGAGCAGACGTTTCTGCAGGCCTATCGCCACTTCGAGCGCGCGCAGCGGGAGGCCGAAGGGCGTCCGCTGCGGCCGTGGCTGATCCGCATCGCGCACAACCTCGCCGCGAACCTCTACCGCGACCGGTCGCGCCGGCCGCAGACGCCGATCGACGACAGCACCGTGCTCAGCGCCCTGCACACCACCGAGGACCTCGTCGAGGGACGCGATGAGCTCGCGCGGATCATCGCGGGCATCCAGGAGCTGCCGGACGAGCGTCGCGACGCGCTCATCATGCGCTTCGCGCTCGGCATGGACAATCGCGAGATCGCACGCGCGATCGGCAAGACCGACGGTGCGACGAAGGTCCTGCTGCACCGTGCCATCAAGCAGCTCGAGGGGATCGTGACGCCGGTATGAGCCCCGAGACGGCGGAGATGGACATCGAGCGGATGCTGCGCCTCGCGCTCGCCCCCGTCGACCCGCCCGAGAAGCTCAAGACGCGCTTGGAGTCGACGCTGCAGGAGCTCACCGACGCCGCCGTCGACGAGCTCGAGGGCTGGGAGCTGTCGGCGATGCGCGACCCGCGCAACTGGGTGCGACCGGTCGTCGCGACGGCGGTCGCCGCATCGGCGGGAACGGCGCTCGTCGTCCTGCGCGTGCGCCAGGGGCGGCGCAAGCGCGCCGCCCAGTCGCGCAATCCGCTCGACCTCGCCCAGCGGACGCTGAGGGCGGCGTTGGGCGAAGCGCGCAAGCTCGCTCGCTTGGACTGATCCGCGCGCGCCGACCCGGCGTACTCCCGGCAGATGTCACGCTTGCGCAAGAACGCCGATCCCAGCCCCACCGAGCTGCGCGATCTCGCTGACGAGGACCTCATGCAGCTCGTACGCCGCGGAGAGGCCGACGCATTCGAGGTCGTGTACGAGCGCCATTGCAGCGCCGCCTTCTCCCTTGCCTACCGCATGTGCGGCGCCCGCGCTGCGGCCGAGGACGTGGTGCAGGAGGCCTTCGCCGCCGCGCTGGGCGCAAGCTACCGCGGCGAAGCGCAGGTCCGGACGTGGCTGGTGGGCATCCTGGTGCGCCAGGCCGCACGGCTCCGCCGCGGGCGGGCGCGCTGGCGGCGCGGGACGCACGACGCGGAGCGCGACCCGCCGCCGGAGCCGCGACCGGTCGTACAACCGCGCTCCGCCGCGGAAACCCCACGACCTGCGGCCGTGGTCCCGACGGCCCCCGCGGCGGTGGTTCCGTCAGGGGCCGTGCCGGCCGAGCCCGCCGCGAAACCGCGACCGTTGCCTGCGGAGCCGATCGAGCTGGTCGCGGACGTCATCAAAGTCATCGCGGAGCGGCCGCCGGAGGGTGAGGCGGCGACCGCTTCCGTCAACGACCGCGGCGGACAGGTCCGCGAGGTGCATACGACCGGCGGCGTGATCGTCCGCCAGAAGCGCGGCCCCGACGAAGAGCCGCTGATCATTCGCGGC
>JAHWJE010000320.1 GCA_019348575.1 Actinomycetota bacterium
CTCGTCGCCCTGGGGACCGCACGGGTCGCCATGGGCGTGCCGCTGTTCGCGGTGGGCGCCTGGCTGTCGTGGCTGCTCGTGCGGGCCACGGAGGCGGGGGCCGGGGAACCGGACACTTCCTCGTCCTGACCGCGGCCCGGTCCGCGAGACGTGCACAATGCCCCCATGGAACGCGAGGCGGACATCAACGTCGTCGGCGGCTCGCTGCTGCCGTGCTCCACCGATCCGGTTACCGGGTTCTTCCGGGACGGCTGCTGCGCCACGGGCCCCGAGGACGTCGGCAGCCACACCGTCTGCAGCGTCGTGACCGCGGACTTCCTGCGGTTCAGCGCCCGTGCCGGCAATGACCTCTCCACACCACGCCCGCAGTGGGGGTTCGCCGGGTTGTCGCCGGGCGACCGCTGGTGCGTGTGCGCGGCCCGCTGGCTGGAGGCCTACCGCGCGGGATGCGCCCCGGCGGTGGTGCTGGGCGCCACGCACGCCCGAGCCCTCGACGTGGTGCCCATCGAGGCGCTGCTCGCCCACGCCACCGAAACAGACGCCGTCGGGTAGGCGCTGCGGGGCGAGGGCGATCCCGGGCCGTGAGCAAGGGACGCCGCCCGCAACCGATGCAGGGGCGCCGTGTACTGATCACCGGCGGCTCGAGCGGCATCGGGCTTGCCTGCGCGCGTGAGCTGACCGCCGGCGGGGCGCGCATCGTCCTGCTCGCGCGCGGCGAAGAGGGCCTCCGCCAGGCCGCCGCCTCCCTGGATCCCGCCCCGGCGACGCTCTCAGCCGACGTCACCGACGCCACTGCGATGCGCGCGGCGCTAGCCGCAGCGTCGCACCTGCTCGGCGGCCTCGACGTCGTCGTGGCCAACGCCGCCGCCGCGGCCTACGGCCCGTTCGTGGACATGTCCGTCGACGACTACCGCCGCACGATCGACGTCGCCCTGCTGGGCAACGTCAACACAGCGCATGCGGCGCTTGCCCATCTCGAGCCCACGGCGGGGACGCTCGTCGTCGTCGGCTCGATCGCGGGGCGTCTGCCCACGCCGTGGCTCGCCGCCTACACCGCGGCGAAGCACGGCCTGCGCGGGTTCGTCCGCTCGCTCAGCGCCGAACTGCGAGCCCTGGGCAGCCCGGTGAAGGTCGCGCTCATCGCACCCGGCCCCGTCGACACGCCGTTCTGGGCGCGATCGCGCACCGTCGATCGCCGGCTGCCGCCGCGGCTGTACGGCATCTACAGGCCCGAGGACGTCGCCCGCGAGGTGACGCGAGCGATCGCCAGCCCGCGGACCGAGCGCACGGTCGGCGGCCTGATGGCGGCGTTGGCCTTCGTCGACGCGATCGCGCCCAACGCGACGCTGCGCCTGCTCGGGCCACTGGCACGACTGGGCTGGCGCAAGCGCGACCGGCGCCCGTTCGAACCGGCTGACGCCCTCAGCGAGCCGGCCGCACAGTCCGAGCTTCGTAGCGAGTCCCTGGGCAGCAGGCCAAGTCTCCTGGTCAGGCTGCGCGACCTCGCGAGGATCGGCCGTTGACCGCAGTCGTCGTGAGGCTGGTCGGGCTGGAGGTCATGCGCTCGAACGATCGCCGAGCCGCAAGAGCGACGCCTCGGTCTCGCTCGCCAACTCGGCGACGAGGCGTGCGGCCGGGAGCCGCCTGACCAGCGGCGCACCCTGGCCCGCAAGTCGGATGACCCACATCGAGCTTGCCGCGCTCGAGGCCGGGCCGCATGAGCTGCATGGTCATCTCCTGCTGCAGCGGATAGGGCGGGATCTCGAGCCCGGAACTTTCGATCTCCTCAAAGAGGGCTGTCCGCATGCCGCGCGCCGGTCGACCGGTGAAGGCAGCGGTCACCGTGGTCGCGGATTCGTCCGATTCGGCGAGCGAGGTCACGTAGGGCGGCGGGGCGGCGCTCTCATCGCAGGCGAGGAACGCGGTGCCGAGCTGGACACCGTCCGCTCCGAGGGCCAGCGCGGCGGCAATGCCGCGCCCGTCCATGATCCCGCCCGCAGCGACCACCGGGCAGGAGACGCGATCGACGACTTGGGGCACGAGGGCTACGGTCCCGATCAGGCCCGAGGCGAACGATGTGGCGAAGGTGCCGCGGTGACCACCGGCCTCGCTCCCTTGGGCGACGACCGCGTCGCAACCGGCCTGCTCGAGCATCACGGCCTCGGCGACCGTGGTCGCCGTGCCGACGATCGTGGCACCCGCTTCGCGCAAGTCTGCCAGCGCGCCGGCAGGCGGAAGACCGAACGTGAAACTGAACACCGGCGGGCGCTCCTCGACGAGGACGGTCACTTGATCCTCGAAGGAGGGCCGGGCGCCGGTGGGCGCCGACGCCTCTCCCAGCCCGAGCCGCTCCGCCAGGGCGCGAGCTGCTGAGCCATCCGCTCGACGGCACCGGGCGCCGGGTCAGGCGGATCGAACGGAGCGAAGAGGTTGACCGCGAAGGGCGCGTCGGTGAGGCGACGTACGCTGCGAATCTGCTCGCGCAGCGTGTCGGGCGACGACATCCCGCCACCCAGCGAACCAAGGCCGCCGGCCGCCGAGACCGCGGCCACCAACTCCGGGCCGGCGATGGTCGCCATCGGCGCCTGGATGAGCGGATACCTCGTCTCGAGGCGGGACACCAGCCTGCTCTGCGTCCAGACCATCAGATCACCGGGCGCAAGCTTGAGAGGCCTCCGTCTCGGGCGAGTCGCGCGCTCGGGCTGTAGACGCCGGCTTTATCCTGCGGCGCCGTGGCCGATGACCTTTCCGGGCAGGTCGCCCTCGTCACCGGCGGGGGTCGTGGGATCGGTGCGAACATCGCACGCGAGCTCGCCGAGGCCGGAATGCGGGTTGCCGTTGCGGCGCGGACGCGTGAGCAGGTCGAGCGGGTGGCAGGCGAGGTCGGCGGCCTGGCGCTCGAGGTGGAGGTATCGGACGAGGGCTCGGTCAGACAGATCGTCGAGGAGACCGAGCGCGAGCTGGGTCCCATAGACCTCCTCGTCAATAACGCCGGCATCATGGGCCCGTCGGGTGACCCGCCGATCTGGGAGGGCGAGGACGCGGGCGACTGGTGGCGGGTCTTCGAGGTCAACGTGCACGGGGCCTATCTGTGTTGCCGCAGCGTGCTGCGCGGGAT
>JAHWJE010000321.1 GCA_019348575.1 Actinomycetota bacterium
GCGCGTGTTCGGGCGCTGCGCGTCGGCGACGGCATGGATCCTGCCACGGATGTTGGCCCCCTCATCAACCGCGCCGCCTTACAACAGGTGGAGCGGCATGTGATCGATGCCCTTGCGCGCGGCGGCATCGGCCGTGACCTGTGCGGCGAACGGCGTCGACTTGCGCGAACCCTTGAAGCCGGCGCCGCCGGCGGACTCCCACGCGATCACGTTGCCGTCCTTGTCGGACAGCGAGACGATCGTGTTGTTGAAGGAGGTCTTGATGTGGGCCTGGCCGATCGGGATGTTCTTCTTCGGCTTACGCCGGCCACGCTGGGGTCGCTTGGGAGCAGGCAACTGGGGTGTCCTCTATTTCTTCGTGGCCTTCTTCTTGCCGGCAACCTGCATGCGCTTGGGCCCTTTGCGCGTGCGGGCGTTCGTCTTCGTGTTCTGCCCCCGGACGGGCAGGTTGCGGCGATGACGCAGGCCGCGGTAGCACCCGATCTCCATCAGGCGCTTGATGTTCTGCGAGCGCTCCCGGCGCAGGTCGCCCTCGACCGTGAGGTCGTCGATCGCCTCGCGCAGCCGGGCCACCTCGTCCTCGGTGAGGTCGCGAACCTTGCGGTCGGGCTCGATGTCGGTGTTGCGGAGGATCTCGTTGGCCGTCGCCCGCCCGACGCCATAGATGTAGGTCAGGCCGATCTCGGCGCGCTTGTTCAACGGGATGTTGATGCCTGCGATACGAGCCATCGATCTACTACCCCTGACGTTGCTTGTGCCGCGGGTTTGAGCAGATCACCAGCACCGCCCCGTGGCGGCGGATGATCTTGCACTTCTCGCACATCGGCTTGACCGACGGTCGTACCTTCATGAGCCCCTTCTTGAAGACGTGAGGAAACGCGCGCAGGACACGGAATCCCGCTGCAGGCGCGATCAATGAGGGTAGCAAAGCTCCTCAGCCCGCCGATTCGTGCCACGGCGTCAGCACGCGCGGACCGTCCGCGGTGATGGCGATCGTGAACTCGAAGTGCGCGGCCAGCGAGCCGTCCTGGGAGTAGATCGCCCAGTGGTCCTCGGCCATCCGCACGGTGTGGCGCCCCACGGTGACCATCGGCTCGACCGCGAGGACCATCCCCTCCTCGAGCTTGACGCCCTTGCCCGGCGCGCCGTAGTTGGGGATCTGCGGGTCCTCGTGCATGTCGCGCCCGATGCCGTGGCCGACGAGCGAGCGCACGACCGACAGCCCGCCGGCCTCGACGACGGCCTGCACGGAATGCGAGACGTCGCCCAGGCGCTTTCCGGGCCGGCACTGCTCGACGGCGGCGAAGAGCGAGCGCTCGGTCGTGTCGAGCAGGTTGCGCGCGGTCTGCGAGATCGGCCCGACCGGGAACGTGCGCGCGGCGTCGGCGACCCAGCCGTCGAGCACGACGCCGCAGTCGACCGACAGGATGTCGCCCCTGCGCAGGCTGTAGGGGCCCGGGATGCCGTGCACGACCATCGAGTTGGGCGAGATGCACAGCGAGCCCGGGAAGCCGCGGTAGCCCTTGAACGCGGGGGTGGCGCCCTGCGAGCGGATGAACTTCTCGGCCGCCGTGTCGAGCTCCTTCGTCGTGACGCCCGGACGGATCTTGCGCTCGACGAGCTGCAGCGTGCGCACGAGGATCGCGCCCGCCGCAGCCATCCTGTCGATCTGCTCGGAGGTCTTCTTGACGATCACGGGTGCGCCTACAGCTCGTCCTCGAGGCGCAGCGTGGCGATCGTCGCGCGGATGTGGTCGTGCACCTCCGTCGGCGCGCGCGAGCCGTCGAAGCGCCGCAGCAGGCCGCGCTCCTCGTAGTAGTCGACCAGCGGCTCGGTCTCGGCGTGGTAGACGGCCAGGCGCTTTGCGATCGTCTCGGGCCTGTCGTCCTCGCGCTGCACGAGCCGCGACCCGTCGATGTCGCAGCGGCCCTCGTGCTTCGGCGGGTCGAACTCGACGTGGTACACGCGGCCGGTCTTGACGCTCACGCGGCGCCCCGACAGCCGGCGCATCACCTCCTCGTCGGAGACCTCGATCAGGATCACCGCGGTGAGGCGCCGGTCGGCTGCCTCGAGCCCCTGCTCGAGCGCCTCGGCCTGCGCGAGCGTGCGCGGGAAGCCGTCGAGCAGGAAGCCGTCGCGCGCCTCGACGGTGTCGAGCGCCTCGAGGACGACGCCCGTGATGACGGAGTCCGGCACGAGCTCGCCCCTGTCCATGTAGGCCTTGGCCTGCCTGCCGAGGTCGGTCTCGTCGCGGACGGCGGCGCGCAGGATGTCTCCGGTCGCGATGTACGGCAGGTTGAAGTCGTCGGTCAGGCGCTCGGCCTGCGTGCCCTTGCCGGCGCCCGGCGGCCCCAGCAGGATGAGGTTGAGCTCGCTCGACATGAGGGGGGCGAGAGACTACTGCGCCGCGGGTGCCGGCGGTGCGCGGAGAAACGCCCGCCGGGACTGCCGACGACGCTACTTCAGGAAGCCTTCGTAGTCGCGCATCATCAGCTGCGCCTCGAGCTGCTTCATCGTGTCCAGCGCGACGCCCACGACGATCAGGATCGACGTGCCGCCGAAGAAGAAGTTCGCGCTCGTCTGGTTGATCAGGATCGTCGGCATCGCGGCGACCGCGGCGAGGTACAGCGCGCCGGGGAACGTCAGCCGCGCGAGCACGCGATCGAGGAACTCGGCGGTCGGCCTGCCCGGCCTCACACCGGGGATGAAGCCGCCGTACTTCTTGAGGTTCTCGGCCTGGTCGACGGGGTTGAACGTGACGGCCGTGTAGAAGTAGCAGAAGAGGATGATGAACAGCGACTCGCCGACGATGTAGGCCCAGCCGTTGGGCGAGAAGAACGCGGCGAAGTCGCGTCCGAAGTCGTTGTTGAGCAGCTGCCCGACGGTCGGCGGGAAGGCCATGATCGACGCCGCGAAGATGACCGGGATGACGCCGGCCATGTTGACGCGCAGCGGCAGGTAGGTCTGGCCGCCGCCCGTCATGCGCCGCCCGATCACGCGCTTTGCGTACTGGATCGGGATCCGCCGCTGACCTTCCTGGACGAACACGATCGCGCCGATCACCGCCAGCGCGATGAACGGCATCATGACCTTGAAGACCGGGTCCGGGCT
>JAHWJE010000322.1 GCA_019348575.1 Actinomycetota bacterium
GCCGACGCCGTCGATCCGCTCCATCGTCAGCACGCGCGAGGTCGAGAGGGCGTCGATCGCCTCGGGGACGTGCGCGAACGGCTCGTTCGCGAGCTGGAGCCGGCAGCGTTCCATCGTGCGGCGCTCGGCGTTGAGGTCGAGCTCGCGCTTGAGGTTACGCTCGAACTCCTTGGCCAGGGCGACCGGCCGGGCGGCCGCGAGCCAGGGGATCCGGCGCTCGGTCAGGTGGGCGAGGTTGCGGAGGATATCGAGGTCGGCCTGGACGACCTTCTCGATGCCCGGTCGGCGGATCTTCAGGACCGCGGCGCGGCCGTCGAGCAGGGCGTGGCGGATGCGGGTCGAGGAGACGATCCGGCCGTCGCGCTCCCAGCGCCGCAGCGTGTCCACGCTGACGCCGAGCGCCTGCGCCGCGACACCGATCCGGAGTCCCTCGTCCACTGCGGACGAGCCTACTGCGCGGCCCGCGCGGTCGCCGCTAGTCCTCGTAGGGCGTGAAGTCCTTCTTGCGGGCGCCGCAGACGGGGCAGAACCACGTGTCGGGGATCTCCTCGAACGCGGTGTTCGGCGGGATGCCGCCGTCGGGGTCGCCCTCGTCGGGGTCATAGATGAAGCCGCAGGATTCGCAGATCCAGCGCGTGGTGGCGGTCTCGGTCGTCATGCGCTGGAGGGTAGGCGATACCTCGAGGCGATAGGTTCGAGCCGTGGAGCGTCCGAGGATCGCGGAGCGGCTGCGGCGCGAGGGGCCGCCGGCGACGCCGCGCCAGTCGGCCTCGGTGATCCTCGTGCGCGACGCCCTGCACGGCCTCGAACTGCTGCTCGTCCAGCGCAACCCCCAGCAGCGCTTCATGGGCGGCTTCTGGGTCTTCCCCGGCGGCGCGGTCGACGCCGGCGAGACGCATCGGGCGACTGCGGTGCGTGAGCTCGCCGAGGAGGCGGCCGTCAGCGGCGTGGAGCCGCAGTCGCTCGTGGCCTACAGCCGCTGGATCACGCCGGAGGCGATCGCGACGCGCTTTGACACGCACTTCTTCGTCGCGCGCGCTCCGCCAGCCGCGCAGCCGCGCGTCGACGGACGGGAGTGCGTCGACCTGCGATGGACGACCCCGGCCGCGGCTGTCGGCGCGTACGCCCGCGCCGAGCTTGCGCTCGTGTTCCCGACGCTCAAGCTGCTCGAAGGACTCAGCGCGTTCGCGACGGTCGCGGAGCTGCTCGCCCATGCCGCGCGGCTCGACGTGCAGCCGATCCTGCCGCGGGTCGTGCAGGACGGCGGCGAGCCGCGCGTGCTGCTGCCCGGCGAGCCCGGATACGAGGTCTGAGGAAGCTGCGCGCTGCGGCGAACGCGTGCAACCTCAGCAGAGCCTCGAGTCCCCGCTCGCGGCGTTCGCCTGCGAGATCGCGCAGCACGATCTGCTCGCGCAGAAGCGCTGCAAGAGCATCCTATTCCTGGGTACCCCAGGGCGTTGTGGCGGCATGAGGACGCGCACACTGGGGTTGACCACCGCAGCCGCCGTTGCGTAAGGTTGCACCAGAGCACTCCTTTTTCCGGCAGACCAACGACGGTCTCGGATCGAGCAGGCAGGGGCACGATGAGTCTGGGGCAGCAGCAGGAGGCGAACGCCAACTTTCGCGGTGCGGGCAGCCCGTACGGGCAGCGCATCGACGGGGAGCGCGCGCGCGAGCGCGAACGGCTCCTCGCACATGTGCGCGCCGACATCATCGCCGGACTGGAAGAGCTCGACGATCCCGCGGCCTCCCCGGCCGACCTGATCGCCATCGCCGACCGCCAGTCGCGCCGCCTGCGCGCCGAGCTCGAGCGCCCGGGAGACGACGGCGCTGCCCGGTTCGGTCTCGCCGGCCTCGCCGCCCCGGGCTGCGCAGAGGAGCGCGAGTGGGTTCGCGGCCACCTGCACGACACCGCGCTGCAGATCCTCGAGTTCGTCGCCGGCGACGGCTTCGGCACCGGCCTCTCGGCGGAGAAGATCGCAAGCCTGGCGGGCGGCGCGGCGCGCGACCTGCACCGCTGGGTGCAGTCCGTCGGCGGGCCGCTGCAGCCCGAGCTGGTGCCCGAGCTCGAGCTCATCACCGAGCAGGCACGCTCGCTGGATCCGCGCGTCGAGCTCGTCGTCGGCGAGATCGCCACGCCGCCCACGAGCGACCAGGTCGAGGCGCTCGCCGGCGCCGTGCGCGAGGCCGTCACCAACGCGCGCAAGCACGCCAACGCGTCGCACGTGATCGTGCGGGTCGAGTGCGACAGCGACGGGAGAACCGCCGTGACCGTCGCCGACGACGGCATCGGCTTCGATCTCGAGCAGGCCGAGAACGGCAACGGGCTCGGGGTCAAGGGCAGCATCGTCGGTCGCATGGAGCGCGTCGGCGGATACGCGTCCCTCCAGGACGCGCCCGGCGGCGGGACCCTCGTCACCCTCGTCACCTCACGGCAAGGAGCCTGAGCTCGTCATGAAGATCCGCGTCGTCGTCGCCGATGACTTTCCACTCGTCCGCGAGGGCGTCGTCCGCGCGCTCGACTCGGACCCTGCGATCGAGGTCGTCGCGCAGGCCGAGAACGGTCATGACGCGCTGCGGGTCGCGGAGGACCTCAAGCCCGACGTGATGATCCTCGACCTGCGGATGCCCGGCCTCGGCGGCCTCGAGGTGCTCGACAAGCTGCGCGCGAGCCGTCCCGAGATCCGCGTCATCGTCATGACGGCCAGCGAGCAGGCGAGCACGCTGCTCGACGCGGTCGCCGCCGGCGCCGCGGGGTATCTCTCCAAGCGCAGCACCGGAGAGGAGCTGCGCCAAGCCGTCATCACCGCCCACGGTGGCGGCTCGGTCATCACGCCCTCGCTCGCCAGCCACCTGCTCAAGGAGTACTCGAGCTCGGCGCGCGGCGAGCAGTCGCAGGTGCGCCCGCTGCAGGGCCGCGAGCTCGACGTCCTGCGGCTGGTCGTGCAGGGCCTGACCGACAACGAGATCGGCCAGGAGCTCTTCATCTCGCCGCGCACCGTGCAGAACCACCTGACGCGGATCCGCGAGAAGACCGGCCTGCGGCGCCGCTCGGAGCTCACGCGCTGGGCCGTCGAGCAC
>JAHWJE010000323.1 GCA_019348575.1 Actinomycetota bacterium
GGCTTCGCCGGCGGCCTTCCGGGAGTCCTGAACAAGCACGCGCTGATCACGGGCAGGCAGACAGGGCTGCGCGTCCGGCCGCGCTGAGCCCCGAATGAGGGCGCCGCAGCGGCGTCGCTTCCCGGTGGCGGACTGCCGCACGCCGACGCTCTCAGCGGCAGAACGGGCCGGCGAACCTGGGTGTTTGCGCCGGTGCGCCTGCGCCCGGAACCGAGAAGCCGGGGATGTTCGCGCTGGTGGGAAAGACGGCGAACGCCAGACGTCCGCCCGGGCGCAGCACCCGCAGCGACTCGGCGAAGGCGCGCCCGGCAGTTCCTGCGCGCGCAGAGGACCGGACTTCGCATCGGCCTGCTGAGCGGGCATGCGCCTCGGTTGCCGCTCGGATGCGCGATGTGGACGCGGGTATGCCAGACGAGATGCCAAGCGACACGGGCAAGCGCAGCACGCACACGATGATCGCCGTGCGCTACGTGCTCCCCGCCGTGATCGCGCTCGCCGGCGTGATCGTCCTGATCTTCAACCAGACGATCAACGGCCTGGAGGGCTTTGCGATGGGCGTCGGCGTCGCCGGGTCGATCCTGCTGCTCAACGTCCTGTACCGCGTGGGCGTCAGCGGCGACCGCGAGCGCGACGACGAGGAGGCCGCGCGCGTCTACTTCGACGAGCACGGCCGCTGGCCCGACGAGTAGCGCTGCTGCGCCCCGTGCGCGTGGCTCGCGCCGCTGCAGGGAAAACGGCAGCTCTGGGCTGGTTCGGCCGTCTCGGATGCGAGCGGTGGTTGACGTCGATCTATCGGTGGGGTGCGCGGTGGCGAAGCACGAGTCAGTCTGGATCACGACCAGTGAGCAGGCCCGATGACGGCCACCCGCGGCTTCGCCGCCCGCGCGCTCGGACGCGCCGTCGCGGACGCAGCCCAGATCGGCTCGCGCCGCGGAGCGACGGCGCGCCGAGGAACCCGGGCGTCGCGCGTGCGGCCGTGGTTTCTCGCCTACGCCGCGGGCGTCGTCGCGCTGTCGGCTTCGCGCCGGCGTCTGGCGTTGCCGCGGCCACCGATGGTGCCGCTGGCGACGACCGTCCCGATGGCGGTCGGCGCCGCGTTCCCGCGCGGCAGGCTGCAGCACGCCGCGACCTGGGCTGCCTACGTCTGGCTCTTCAAGGTCGCCTGGGAGATCCCCTACGACGACCCCGAGAAGCTGGGGCGACATCTGCGGCTGCACTACCCGATCCGCATCGACGCCGCGATCGGGGCGGGGACACCGCCCGCCGTGCGCCTGCAGCGCGCGCTGCGCGACCCGGCCCGGCTGACGGCGCTGGACTACGCGCTCACCGCCGTCTATCACGCGGGGTGGCTGGCGCCGCACGCCGTGCTCGGCTGGCTGCTGCTGCGTCATCCCGAGCGCGTGCCGCGCGTCGCCGGCCGTCTCGCCGGCACCTATCACCTCACGACGCTGGGCTACTGGTACCTCCCGACGGCGCCGCCGTGGTGGGCGTCGGAGCGCGAGGGACTGATGAACGGCGAGATCCAGCACGTCGGACGCGAGGTGCGCCACGCGATCGCGACCAAGCTCGGCTCGTCGCGGGACGCCGGCGACGACTTCATGGAGTTGGGCAATCCGTGGGGGTCGATGCCATCCGACGCGATTCCCGGCGCCGTCGTCACGGCAAGATCGCTCGCGCAGATCAACCCGGCGGCCGGCGCGGCGGCATGGGGCGGCACGGCGCTGCTGGCCTTCAGCGTCGTCTATCTCGGCGAGCACTACGTGACCGACGTCATCGCGGGACTCGCGCTGGCCGAAGCAGTCTGGCGCGCCGAGCCCGCGATGTTGCCGCTCGTACGCATCGGGCTCGGCGTCCTGCGCGAGCTCGAGCGGCGCGTCACCTGAGGCCGTCGCTCTCGACAGACGACCCGCAGCCGTTCCCGCTGGTCAGTCGCGGCAGCCGAGCAGCCTGGCGAGTGGCGTGCAGGAGCGCTCGGCGGGCGCGGGCGTCGTCGACGCGGGCGGCGCTTCGGTCGCCGGCGGGGGCGGTGGCGCCGTCGGCGAGGGTTGGGGGCTCGGCGTCGTCTCGGTCTGTGCCGACGGCGGGGGCGTCCGCGCGCCTTCGCCCGCGGAGGAGCGACGTTGCCCCTTGCGCCTGTTCGCCTTCTTCTCGCCTGCCTTCCTGCTCGCCTTGCCGGCGCGGTCGCGCTTCTTGCGCTTCTTGCGCTTCTCCTGCCGATCGCGCCGTTCGGCGCCACGCAGCTGCCGCCGCGCGTCGACGCCGTAGGCATCATCGAACGCGGCGACGAGCGTCTGGTCGAGCGGGCAGTTCAGACAGAACCCGTCGCGCTGCCAGCCCCTCGCGCGTCCCATCACCTGGCTCGCGTAGGTGATGCCGAAGAGGTCGTGTCCGTAGTAGGCGTACGCTGCCGACCACGCCGCGCCGTCGAGCGCCTCGGTGGCACCGGAATCACGGAGCAGCGCACCCGCCGCCATCATCGCGTCGAAGTCGTCGTAGACCGACGGGTGCGAGCGCGTCCGGTGCGGGTACCGGCGCGGGCGGTCGCCGAGGCGGAAGCTCTGGCGGTAGAGCTCCCAGGTGCTGACCGGGCCGTTCGTGACGTTGAACTGCATCGGTCCTGCGCAGCAGCCGAAGGCGTTGAGGCCACGGTAGGTGCCGGGCGCGGTGGAGAACGCGGTCTCCTGACGATGGATCGAGGCGAGCAGCCGCCAGGAGACGCCGAAGGTGCGAGCGGCCTCGCGGTACAGCGGCATGAACGCGCGTCCGGCGGATGCGGCCACGTGGCGCGAGGTGATCCTGCGGTAGTAGGCGCGCGCGGCACGACGCGGCTTCGGGCGTGATTCGACGAGTCGCCCCACCGCGAAGCCGCTCGGAGCCGTCCCGGCGGAGGCGAGACTCGACCCGCGCGCCGCCGGGCTGCCTGCGTCGGCGGCGGTCCTGCGGAGGTCGGACGCGAGCAGCGCCGCGCCGCCTGCGACGAGAAGGACGAGCGCGACGAGTTGCGCGCGCGGGAGCGCGACGAGTTGCGCGCGCGGGAGCGCGACGACGCGCGCGCGACAGAGAGCGACCACCCGCGTGCG
>JAHWJE010000324.1 GCA_019348575.1 Actinomycetota bacterium
AGGTGGAACTCCGCTCCGGGCAGCATGGTGACGGTGATGGGCGCCATCTTCTCGTCAGCCGCGATCACGCCCTTGCCGTGTTCCGTCACCCCAGTGACCACTCGACGTACTTGCATCTTGGCCTCCCCGTCCCCCTGTTAGCGTACTAAGTACACTACGCTGTCCGCATGAGTGTGGTCAAGAGGCCGAGGCGACGAGTGTCAACCGAGGACGTCGTGGCCGCGGCGGTCGGGATCGCCGACGCTGAGGGCGTTGAGGCGCTCACGATCCGGTCCGTTGCCGCTGCGTGCGGGCTCAGTCCGATGGGGCTCTACCGCCACGTGGGCGACAAGGACGACTTGCTCGACCGCGTGGTGGAGGCCGTGGCGGTCGGCATCGGCGACGTCTAGGCAACCGGCCTCTGGAGGGACAAACTGGTCGTGCTGTTCGGCGAGTGCCGCCGCGTGCTGCTCGACCATCCGGCGGTGCGCGACGCCGTCGTCTTCCCGGTCGCCGACGAGCGGTGGGGCCAGATGGTGTGCGCCGCGGTCGTCGCGCGCGGCGACGTCGCGGATCGCGATCCGCGGCTCGCTGCCACGGATCACGATCAGCCGCCACGGCTGCATGAGCCCGACCGATGGCGCGCGGTGCGCCGCGCCCAGCACCCGCTCGAGCACGTCGTCGGGCACGGGGTCCGGACGGAAGCGGCGGATGTCGCGGCGCTCGGCGATCACGCGGTGGACGGTCTGCAGCGCGTCGTCGTCGTAGCGCCAGCCGCGCGGATCGGCGGCGCGCTGTGCTGCGCGAGAGGGATCGTGCCCCGGTGGCGTCGCCGGCCGGTACAAGCGCGTCGCGTCGCTCATGTGTCGCCGACACGCTACTGGGGTCGCGCGTCATGGCGCGCGAGCGCTGCGGGCGGTAGGGTCAGGGCGTCAGCGTGACGGCGCGAGGAACCCGGTGGAAGTCCGGAACGGTTGCGCCACTGTGACGGGGCACGGAGCCTCGAAGTCAGGAACTCGACCGTCGCGGCACCTTCCACGAGGGACGCACCATCCCCAGGAGGACTCACCCATGGATCCAGCAGCCACCGTCCAGCCCTTCCCGCTTCGCCAGCTGCTTCCCGCGCTGCTGCTGGGCATGCTGTTCGTGCTCGCGATCTACCTCGTGCAGTACGACCAGGGCGTCCTCTCCCAGACCGGCTCGTTGCTGCACGAGCTGATGCATGACGGGCGCCACCTGCTCGGCGTGCCCTGTCACTAGCGCGTCGCGAGGACAGCGGTCGTGGTCTGGACCCTCGTTCGCAGGGGCCTCGTCGTCGGCGCCCTCGCGGGGCTGCTCGCAGGGATGTTCGCGTTCGTGTTCGGCGAGCCGCTGATCCAGGACGCGATCGACATCGAGAACGCGGCGAGCGCGCATGCCGGCGTCTCCGCGCTCCCGCTCGCGCACGTCGGCGACTGGGTCGTCGGCAGGGGCGAGCAGCGCGGCGGGCTGTTGCTCGCGACGGCGCTCTACGGGATCGCCGCCGGGGGGCTCTTCTCGATCGCCTTCGCCGCGCTGCGCGGGCGCGGCTCGCAGCGCACCGACTGGGAGCTGGCGACGCGCCTGGCGGGCGCGATCTTCATCGCGGTCGTGCTGGTGCCGTTCATCAAGTATCCGCCCAACCCGCCGGCCGTCGGCGACCCCGCGACGATCTCCGACCGCACCACGTACTACCTGATCCTGCTCGTCGGCTCGGCGCTCGCGATGTTCGCCGCCGCGCGGGTCATGTGGTCGATGCGAGCCGGAGCGCCGCCCTGGGCGCGGCCGCTCGCCGGCGCGGGGACCTTCATCGTCGTCGCCGGCGGCCTGGCGCTCGCGCTGCCCGGCGTCCAGGAGGTCCCGGACGGCTTCCCGGCGCCGCTGATCTGGGAGTTCCGGCTGAGCTCGCTCGGAACCCAGGCGGTGCTGTGGGCATCGCTCGGGGTCGGCTTCGGCATCGCCAGCGTGCGGGCGGCGGCGAGCCGCGCAGCGGTCGGGGCGTGAGACGGCTGCTGCTCATCCGCCACGCGACGACGCAGGCGGTCCGGCGGGCCGCGTTTCCCGTCGACGAGCCGCTCGACGACGCGGGCCGCACGGCGGCCGCGGCGCTCGCCGGGCGGCTCGGGCGCGGCGAGGCGATCTGCAGCCCGGCGCTGCGGGCGCGAGAGACCGCGGCGGCGGCCGGACTCGACGCCGCGGTCGAGCCGGCGCTCTGCGAATGCGACTTCGGCGCATGGGGCGGGCGGTCGCTGGCGGACGTCCACGCCGCGGAGCCCGACGCGGTGCGCGGGTGGATGAGCGACCCCGAGGCCTGCCCGCACGGCGGCGAATCGCTCGCTGCGCTGCTCGCGCGGGTCGCGGGGTGGATGGAGGCCCAGGCGACGACCGACGGGCGTACGATCGCGGTGACCCACGGCGGGGTCGTCCGCGCGGCGGTCGTGCACGCGCTGGCGGCGCCCGCGGCGTCCGCCAGCGCCGCGACCGGAGCACGCCGCCGCCCCGCCCGAAGGGAGGTCCGCCATGCGGTCCCGCACCACCGTTTCACCCCTGCTGATCGCCCTGACCGCCGCGCTGATCGCCCTGCTGGGCACGGCGATGGCGACGTGGGTCGCCGCGCTGATCGTGATGGTGCTGTGGGCCGTCGTGGCCGCCGTGCTCGCCAAGGCCGGCCAGAAGTCGCTGCAGCGCGCGACTCCGCCGGCTCCCCAGACTGTCGAAACCGTGAAGGAGGACATCGAATGGGCAAAGAACCCGACGAGATCAGGCGGGAGATAGAAGACACGCGCGAGCGTATGGGCGAGACCGTCGAGGCGATCGGGTACAAAGCCGACGTTCCCGCGCGGGCCCGCGACTCCGTCACCGACACCAAGAACAACGTCGTCGAATCCGTCCGCAATGCGAAGGACCGCGTGGTCGGGTCCATCGTCGGAACGAAGGAATCCGTAGGAGGTTCTATGAGCCAGGCAAGCAGCAGTGTCTCGCAAAGCGTCGGCAGCGCGACGAGCTCGGTTTCAGGAACGGTATCCGGCGCGGGCCACTCCGTGGCGGAAGCGGGCCGTGGTGTGGCCGCTCGGGTAGGTGA
>JAHWJE010000325.1 GCA_019348575.1 Actinomycetota bacterium
GCGTCTTCTCGGCGGCGCCGCGCCGGCGCAGGTCCTCCTCGAACCGCGCGATCGCCGTGCGCCAGCCGGCGCTAGCCTCGTGCTCGATGGGCGTCTTCTTCATCGACACCGCTCAGGGCACCGTCGCCACGCAACACCAGCTCGTCGAAGCGGGGATCGCTCCGCCGGCGGGGATCCCACCGCGGCCGTGGCTGCGCGTACAGGGGACGGGCGACGCCTCGACGATGTGGTACGCGGTGATGCGCAAGAGGGAGCGGGGCGTCTTCATCGGCACCCTCGTCCTTCGACACTCGCCGCACCATGCCCTGCTGCTCGAGTCGGGCTGGGAGGAGATCCCGGCGCAGGGAATCGGCGTCGGCGCCGGTTAGGCCCTTACGCGCCCCGGACGCTGTGCGCGCGCCCCTGCTCGGTGCGCGAGCACGTCGGGCGCAAGGCCCGCGGCACGACGTCCTAGTCGATGTAGATCGGCGTGCCGACGGGGACTTCGTCGTAGAGCTTCTCGACGTCCTCGATCAGCATCCGGATGCAGCCGCGCGACGCGTTGGTCCCGATCGACGCGCGCGCGTCGGTGCCGTGGACGCCGACCCCGTCGTAGACGCCCAGCCAGCGCGACTTGAGCGGGTTCTGAGGCGTGCCGCCGGGGATCACCTGACCGGCCAGCGATCCCGCCCAGGACGAGTTGGGCACCATCCACGCCGGGTCGATCGCCTTGTTCTGGATCGTGTAGAGCCCGGGCGGCGTCTCCTGGCCCGCCTGGCCGACGGCGATCGGATAGACCTTGACCTTCTCGAGCTTCTTGAAGAGGCTGATCTTGAAGTTGCCGCGGTCGACCGCCAGCACGACCGGGTACTTCGCCACGAGCGTCTCGCGCGAGACCTTCGGCTCGACCGTGACCAGCGGAACCTCGAGCGTGCGGCCTGCGACGGCGGAGACGAGCGCGGCCTGCATGTCGCTGCGCAGCTTCAGGGCGTCGATCGTGCGCCCGGTCCGCGCCTCGCGGATCGAGATCTTCTGCGCTGAGAAGTCGAGCTTGGCGTCGATCGCCTCGCGGCTCACGGCGACGCGCACGCGGTCGACGATGCGCTGCACGGCGCGCCGCGAGTAGCGGACCTCGGGCGCCACCGTCGTGCCGACGTCCTCGCCGCTGATCGCGCGCCACGTGCGCGTGAGGACGCCGCCCGCACGGCTGCGCCGCAGCGCCTCGTCGAGCATGCCGTCGAGGTCGGCCTCGATCTTCGCCTCGCGCGCCGAGAGCGGGAACGTCCGACCGGCGGCGCTGATCACGAGCGGCGCGTGCAGCGGTTCGAGCAGCCGCTCCTGAACGCGCACGCGGGCTTCGTCGCGCGACAGGCCGCTGACGTCGACGGGCCCGATCCTGACGCCGTCTGCGATCACGTCGCTGCGGTCGGCATCCCAGGCGAAGACGGCCACGACGCCGACGAGCACGACGACGGCGGCGATGGGCATGATCAGCTTGGGGGGCATGGCCTTCGTCGGTCTTCGCGCCGCCGGCGGCGCGCGGATCACTGTAGGCGCGGGCGGTTGCACCCGTGACCGTTGCAACGCTTCTTGCGGGCCGCGGTCAGACTCCGGCGCGGCGTCGCAGCACCGGCTCGAGCTGCGCGGCCAGCGAGGACCAGTCATCGGCGCAGACGACGTCCTCCTCCTCGCAGACGTCGCGGTTCCAGGGGTGGGAGATCGTCGCGACGAGGATGCCGTGCTCGATCGCCTTGACGAGGTTCAGCGGGCTGTCGTCGATCAGCAGCTCGATGCCCAGCTCGACGCAGCGCGACACCTTGTCGTCTGAGCAGTGAAGATCGTCGTAGGGCACGCCGATCTGCGCCAGCCACTGCGCGGTGGCCTGCAGCGCGCTGCTCTCGCGGTGGCTCGTGATGTGGATGAAGTGACCCTCGGCGCGCCAGCGCGTGATCACCGCGGCGGCGTCGGGGTAGGGCTCGCCGGCGAGGATCGCCTGCGAGCAGTGGGTCTCCTCGATGCAGAGCCGCAGCTGGTCCGGGCGCAGCCGAGTGATGCCCCAGTCCAGCTGCTCCTCGTAGGGCAGGTCGATCCCGAAGCGACGCAGCGCGGCATCGGAGAGACGGTCCCAGTAGTGATGGAGCGTCGAGTCGATGTCGATTGCGATGCGCATACTTCCGTGCCTTGACCGCACCAGCAAGCGTAGAACCTCCGCGATCGCACGGCTACGGGCCCGCCGGCCGCTCGGCGTGGCTCGACGTCGACTGGCGCCGCCACCGGCGGCTGGTGCGGATCGACGATCGGCTCGTGAACGTCGTCGAGCTCGGCAGCGGACCGCCGCTGCTGTTCGTGCACGGCCTCGGCGGCTGCTGGCAGAACTGGCTCGAGAACCTGCCCGAGCTCGCGCGCGACCACCGCGTGATCGCGCTCGACCTGCCGGGGTTCGGCGCGTCGGAGATGCCCGCCGCGGCCGTCTCGGTCGCCGGCTACGCGCGGATGCTCGATCTGCTCTGCGACCGTCTGTCAGTCGACGCCGCAGCGGTCGTCGGCAACTCGATGGGCGGCTTCGTCGCCGCCGAGCTGGCGATCGCGCATCCCCAGCGCGTGGAGCGACTCGTGCTGGTCTCCGCCGCCGGGCTGCACATCGCCGAGCTGCGCCTGGAGCGAGCGCTGCAGCGCCTGCGGCGGGTCGACCGGGCGTTCGCGCGCTACGGCGGCTTCGTCGCGGCGCGCTCGACGACGTTCGCGCGGCGCGCGCGCCTGCGGCGGATCGTGTTCGCCGGGGTCGCCGCCCATCCGCCCCTGCTGCCGGCGCCGCTCGTCGCCGAGCAGGTCGCGGGCGCCGGGCGGCCGGCCTTCATGCCCGCGCTGCGATCGATGGCCGGCTATCCGCTGCGTCACCGGCTCGGCCAGATCGGCTGTCCGACGCTCGTCGTCTGGGGCGAGCGCGACCGGATCGTGCCCGTCCGCGACGCGACGGCGTTCCAGCGGCTCATCCCCGATGCGCGCAAGATCGTCTATCCGGACACCGGGCACGTGCCGATGCTCGAGCGTCCTGCCCGGTTCAACGCGGATCTGC
>JAHWJE010000326.1 GCA_019348575.1 Actinomycetota bacterium
CGACCGTGATCATGATTTCGGGGCCCCGGCACTCCGCGCGGACCCGCACGGTCCCCGTGGGCGGCTTGCCGCGCGCCGTGCGCTCCGCGGGGGGCTCGAGGCCGTGGTCGACCGCGTTGCGTACGAGGTGCAGCAGCGGGTCGCGGAGACGGTCGAGGACCGCGTGGTCCAGCTCGACGCGCTCGCCCTCCCCTCGATAGTCGACGTCCTTGCCCGAGACGCGGGCGACGTCGCGCGCCGCGCGGCGCAGGGTCGCGCCGCGCAGCGGCATGCCCTTCGGGTGGCGCGCCATCGTGTCGTCGTTCGTGGTCATCGCGCACGGACCGAAGAAGACGTCGTCCTCGATCAGGCTGTAGGCCGTCACGTAGGCCTGCGACTGGATCCGCACGCGGTCGCCGATCCGCACGTCGTTGTCGACACCGCTCGCGCGCCCGACGACCGTCTCCGTGCCGATCAGCGCGCGTTCGCGCACGAAGGCCTGGTCGCCGACGATCGACCCCGCGCCGACAAGCGCGCCCGCGAAGACGATCGCGTGGGTGCCGATGATCACGCCCTCCTCGAGGACGAGCGGATCGAGCGGCTCGCGCGAGGCGGTCGAGCGCCTGGCGAGCTTCGGGGCCTTGCCGAGCACGGCGCCGTCGCCGATCGTGCAGCCGTCGCCGACGATCACGCCGTCGTGGACGACGACGTGGGCGCCGAAGGTCACGCCGCTGCCGACCTGCGCGGCGGGGCTGAGGATGAGTCCGGGGGCGTCGCTCATGTGGCCCCAGAGCCTAAGGGTCCATCCCGATCGGAGCCGTGCGATGACGCGTTTCGACCCAAGTGCTCGCCGATCGCCGCCACGACGCGATCGGCCGCGTGGCCGTCGCCGTAGAGCTCGGGGCGCTCGGCGGGCGCGGGGCGGCGCAGCGCGGCCTGGGCCGCCTCGGCGTCGAGGTCGACGAGCACGTTCCAGCCCGACTGGACCGTCTCCACCCACTCCGTCGTGTCGCGCAGCGTCACGCATGGCACCCCGGCGAGGTAGGCCTCCTTCTGCACCCCCCCGGAGTCCGTCAGCACGGCGCGCGCGCGCGTCAGCAGCGACGTGAACGCGAGGTAGCCCAGGGGCGGCAGCACGGTCGTGCCGGCCTCGACGCGCGCCAGCAGCCCGCTGGACTGCAGGCGCGAACGCGTGCGCGGATGCAGCGCCAGCACGACGGGCATCTCGATGGCGAGCAGCAGCTCGACGAGCCGCGCCAGGCGCCGCGGGTCGTCGACGGTGCCCGGACGGTGCGCGGTCGCCAGGACGTACTCGCCGGCGCGCACGCCCGCCTGCTGCAACGGCCCGTCCTCGCCGCGAGCGCGCGGCGCGAGCGCGCGCGCGACGTCGACCATGACGTCGCCGACGAGCGCGACGGTCCCGGCGACGGACTCGCGCGCGAGGTTGTCGACCGCGGCCTGCGAGGGGGCGAGCAGCAGCTCGCCGAGGTGGTCGGTCACCACGCGGTTGAGCTCCTCGGGCATGGCGCGATCGAAGGACCGCATCCCGGCCTCGACGTGGGCGACGGGGATCTGCGCCTGCGCGGCCGCCAGCGCCCCCGCCAGCGTCGAGTTCGTGTCGCCGTAGACGAGCACGAGGTCGGGGGCGAGTGACCGCAGCTCGGGCTCGAGCGCCGCGAGCATCCGCGCCGTCTGGGCGGTGTTGGTGCCGCTGCCCGCCGCCAGCTCGCGATCGGGCGCTGGGATGTCGAGCTCCTCGAAGAACACGCGCGAGAGCTCGTCGTCGTAGTGCTGGCCGGTGTGCACGAGCAGCTCCTCGTGCGCGGCGCGCAGGGGCCCGGACACCGCCGCCGCCTTGATGAACTGCGGGCGGTTGCCGATGACCGTGACGATCCTCAGAGCCGCGCCTCGATGTACCGCGCGACGGCCTCGGCGGCGCCGCGCGACATCGGCCCGGGCGCCGCGGGGAGCACGACGTCGTCGATCGCGTGCACCGGCTGCACCTCGCGCGCCGACGAGGCGAGAAACGCCTCGCTGACGTTGCGCAGATCGTCGAGCGTCGTGATGCGCTCGCCGGCGTCGGTGACCGCGAACAGCGCGCGGCGGGTGATCGAGTCCAGGATGCGGTCCTCGAGCGGGGGGGTGCAGAGCCTGCCGTCCAGCACGTAGAAGAACGAGGTGGTCGGGCCTTCGAGGACGCGGCCGTGCGGCGTGACGAGCAGCGCCTCGTCGAATCCGGCGTCCCGCGCCAGGCGACCCGCCAGCATGTTGGCCGCGTAGGAAAGGGTCTTCAGGCCGTCGAGCAGCCGGGTGGGGCTGTAGGTCACGGTCATCACGCGCGCCGTGGGCGCGTGGCCGGGCAACGGCTCGAGGATCGCGATCCGCCGGCCGCCGCGGGTGGCGACGAGCAGCCGCAGCACCCCGTCCGCCGGCTCGGCGTGCTCGAGCAGCTTCTCGGCATCGCCGCGGACCGCGCCGACGTCCAACGGCAGCCGCAGCGCGTCGGCGCTGCGCTTCATCCGCTCGAGGTGCTCGTCCAGCCCGTACGGACGCCCGTCGTACAGGCGGACGACCTCGAAGACGCCGTCGCCCCGCAGCAGGCCCTCGTCGGTGACCGGGATCTGCGCCCGCGCGACGTCCATCACGTCACCGTCGAGGATCGCGAGGCGGGCGGCCATCGGGGGAGACTACGAGGATCGCGGCGCGGGGCGCGGGCAGGCGTGCCTGTCGCCCCCAATGCCCCCGCCAGGAATCGAACCTGGAACCTTCGGATTAAGAGTCCGCTGCTCTGCCAGTTGAGCTACAGGGGCTGGGTGCGACCCGACGGGCAATCCTAGTCGGTCGCGGCTAGCGCGCCGGAGTGGTGGCCGTCTGCTGCGCGGCCGTCGCGGCGGCCTGCTTCTTGAGCTGGTCGAGCGCCGTGCGCAGCTGCGCGCGTTGATCCTTCGGCGCCAGATCGATCGCGCGCGTCGCCGCGAGGTCGCCCGTGCGGGTGTCGCCTGCCTGGTAGGCGAGCACCGCGAGCTGCGCGTAGAGGTTCGAGCTCGGCTCCTCCTCGGCGCCGATGACGATCTGC
>JAHWJE010000327.1 GCA_019348575.1 Actinomycetota bacterium
CGCCGCCCGCCGCGCCCTCCTTCGCGCCCGCGACCGGGGTCCCGCCCGCCCCCGTCCGCGGTGCAGAGCCGGCTCCGCCGCTCCCCCTCGACGGCGAGCCGATCGCGCTCGCCGCCCAGCGCGAAGGGCTGACGCCGCAGGAGCTCGTCGACCGCAATGCCCCGCGCTTCATCGACCTGATGCCGCGGCTGAACGTCTCAAACGACTTCTTCGTCCGCACGACGGACCCGGAGCACAAGGCGAAGGTGCAGGAGGTGCTGGCGCGCGTCCGCGAGAACGGGCACGTCTACGAAGGCGTCTACGAGGGCTGGTACTGCCCGCGGTGCGCGGACTTCAAGACCGACGCCGAGGCCGGCGACGACAACCTCTGCCCGATCCACAGGGCGCCGTTGACGCGCGAGAAGGAGGACAACTACTTCTTTCGCCTGTCGGCCTTCGAGGACGACCTGCTCGAGCTGCTCGACGAGCGGCCGGACTTCGTCATGCCGCGCCACCGCTACAACGAGGCGCGCTCGTTCATCGAGTCGGGGCTGCAGGACGTCTCGCTGAGCCGCTCGACGTTCACGTGGGGCGTCCCGGTGCCCTGGGACGAGGGCCACGTCTTCTACGTCTGGTTCGACGCGCTGCTCAACTACTACACCGCGCTCTCGTACGCGCGGCCCGGCGAGGATCTGACCGACCGCTTCTGGCCGGCGCAGTTTCACCTGATCGGCAAGGACATCCTGAAGTTCCACACGGTCTTCTGGCCGGCGCTGCTGATGGCCGCCGGGATCCCGCTGCCCGAGCACGTCTTCGTCCACGGCTTCCTGCTGATCGGCAAGGACAAGATGGGCAAGTCGGCGGGCAACGCGATCGACCCGTTCAAGGTCATGGACGAGTACGGAACCGACGCGCTGCGCTTCTACCTGATGCGCGACGTGTCCTTCGGGCACGACGGCGCCGTCTCCGAGGAAGGCTTCCGCGCCCGCTACGAGTCCGAGCTCGCCAACGACTTCGGCAACCTCGCGAGTCGCACCGTCGCGATGATCCACCGCTACCGCGACGGCGTCGTCCCCCGCGCGCAGCCCGACCCCGACCTGGCGGCGCAGATCGACGGCCTGAGCGCTGAGGTCTGCCAGCAGCTCGACCGCGCCGATCTCAGCGCGGCGGGCGATGCGATCTGGCTGCGCGTGCGGCGCCTGAATCGCTACGTCGAGGAGCAGGCGCCGTGGACGCTCGCCAAGGATCCCGGCCGGGCCGGCGAGCTCGACAGCGTGCTCGCGTCGCTCGTCGAGGGGCTGCGCGTGGTCGCCGTCGTCCTGCACCCGTGGCTGCCGGAGAGCACGGCGAAGCTGCTCGGCGCCCTCGGCTCGGTCGAGGTCGAGCTCGAGTGCGCGCGGATGCAGGCCGGCCGGCTCGGCGCGATCGAGAAGCTCGAGCCGCTCTTTCCCAAGCCGTAGATCCGTCCGCCAGTGCGGTGACCAACGGCCCACTAGCCTCAACGCGGCCGATGATCGACAGCCACACGCACCTGCACGCCTGCAAGCCCGACGACGCCGATCTGGTCGCGGCGGCCGTCGGGGCGGGCGTGCGGCGCATCCTGACGGTCGGCACGAACGGCGCGACCTGCCGCGCCGCGCTGGAGGCCGCCGAGCGCTTTCCACAGGTGCTCGCGGCGATCGGTCACCACCCCAACGAGGCGAACGGGTTCGACGACGGCCACCTCGCGGAGCTGCAGGCGCTCGCCCAGCACCCGCGCTGCGTCGCGATCGGCGAGACCGGCCTTGACCACTTCCGCGACTACGCGCCCCGCGCCGACCAGGAGCGTGCGTTCGACGCCCAGATCGAGCTCGCCCGCGCGACCGCCAAGCCGCTCGTGATCCACACGCGCGCCGCCGACGACGACACGATCGCGACGTTGCGCGACCGGGCGGTCGGCGTCGAGGTGATCCTGCACTGCTTCTCGATGCCGGACCGCCTCGACGAGTGCCTCGCGCGGGGCTGGTGGATCTCGTTCGCGGGCAACGTCACGTACCCCAAGGCGCAGGATCTGGCGGAGGCGGCACGGCGCGTTCCCGCCGAGCGGCTGCTCGTCGAGACCGACGCTCCGTACCTCACGCCGCAGGTGGTGCGCAAGGAGCGAAACCAGCCGGCGTTCGTCGTGCACACGGCGCGCTTCGTCGCCGAGTTGCGCGGCCTGGACTACGAGGAGCTCGAGCAGCTCGTCGAGCGCAACGCCGCCGCCGTGTTCGGCTGGTGAGCCACGCTGGTCCGAGCCAGCCGAGCCTGCGTCGGATGCGCGCGTTCGGCGTGCGCCCGAAGCGCGACCTCGGCCAGAACTTCCTCATCGACTCGAACATCCTCGGCGTGATCGCGCGCGAGGCCGAGCTCGTAGTCGACGATGTCGCGCTGGAGATCGGCGGCGGCCTCGGCGTGCTGTCCGAGCACCTCGCGCAGCGCGTCGCGCACGTGCACGTCGTCGAGCTCGACCGGGCGCTCGAGCCCGCGCTGCGCGACGCGACCGATCCGTTCGACAACGTCACGCTGCACTTCGCCGATGCGATGAAGCTCGACCTGCGCGCGCTGGACCCGGCCCCGACGAAGGTCGTCGCCAACCTGCCCTACGGGATCGCCGCAGGCGCGATCCTGCGCACGATCGAGGAGCTGCCCGACGTGCGGCGCTGGGTCGGGATGGTGCAGAAGGAGGTCGGCGAGCGCTTCGCGGCGGCGCCCGGCACGAGCGTGATGCCGATGGCGAACGTCACGCCGACCAGGACCGCCCCGACCGCCGTACCGACCAGACTGCCCAACCCGCCAATGATCACGACGGCGAAGGACTCGACGATGATCTCGATGTCCATGCCGAGCAGGATCGTGGTCTGCGGTCCGGCGAGGACGCCGCCGATGCCGGCGAGGCCGGCGCCGAGCGCGAACAGGATGGTGAACAACCGCGGCACGTTGACGCCGACCATCCCGAGCATCTCCGGGTCGCTCACGGCGGCGCGGATGTCGCGGCCCAGGCCGGTCCGTGACAACAGCAGCCACAGTCCGACGCCGATGACGATGGC
>JAHWJE010000328.1 GCA_019348575.1 Actinomycetota bacterium
GCCACGCGGTCGCCTGCGCCTCCTGGATGCGCGGGATGTTCTGGGAGGCGCTGACGACGACGTGGTCGGCCAGGCGCTCGGACGCGATCCGCCCGCCGTCGTAGCCCACGAATGCGATCGTCGCGAGTCCTCGCCGGCGCGCCTCGGCGAGCGCGGCGATGACGTTCGCCGAGCCGCCGCTCGTCGAGAACGCGACGACGACGTCCCCCGCCTCCCCGTAGGCGATCACCTGGCGGGAGAAGATCGACTCCACGCCGACGTCGTTCGCCAGCGCGGTGAGCACAGCGGTGTCGGATGCCAGCGACCGCGCCGGCAGCGCGCGCCCGTGCGCCGGGGCGGTGAACAGCGCCGCCAGACCCGCCGCGTCGGTGGCCGAGCCGCCGTTGCCGAAGCAGAACAGCCGACCGCCGGCGGAGAAGGCGGCGGCCATCGCGGTCGCGGCGTCGTCGAGGACCGACGCGAGCCCGGCCAGCGCCGACGACCGGGAGCGGGCGCTCACGTCGGCCTTGCTCGCCGCCGACCGGGCGAGGTCCGCCAGCAGCGTCGTCGCGCTGGCCGGCATGTGGCTCGTGGTGTCGGGCGGCCTGCAGCAGGCGCGGCTCGGCGAGCGCACGGCGGTGAGCGCCGTCGACAGCCGGACGCCGCTGCGCCTGCGCCTCGACGACGCGCTGCGCAGCACGCGACGGGGGGCGCAGCTCAGCACCAGCCTGTCCTCGGCGGGCGTGACGCTGCGCCCGATCGACTTCGTGGCCGCCGCACTGGGCGTCGGCATCCTCACCGCGCTGCTGGTCAGCTTCCTGTTTCCGCTGTGGCTGTCGATCGTCGCCGGCGCGATCGCGGTGCGCAGCACGGGCGCCTGGGTCGACTGGCAGCGCGAGAAGCGCAAGGTGGCCTTCGTCGCCCAGCTGCCGCAGATCGCGCGCATCCTGTCCAACGGGGCCGGCGCCGGGCTGTCGCTGGCCGGCGCGCTCGCGCTCGCCGCGCGCGAGCTCGACGAGCCGGCGCGCTCGGAGCTCGGCCGCGCACTCGAGGAGATGCACCTCGGCGAGCCGCTGTCGGAAGCGATGCTCAAGCTCGAGCAGCGCCTCCCGTCGCGCGAGCTCGGCGTGCTGGTGACGACCCTCGTCATCCAGCAGCGGCTCGGCGGCGACGTCGTGCGCGCCCTGCAGGACATGGCCGAGACGCTCGACTCGCGCAGCGACCTGATCCGCGAGATCAGGACCGTCGTCTCGGGCACCGTCTTCACCGCCTGGCTCGTGGCCGGCATGGGCGTCGGCTCGCTGCTGATGGTCAACATGCTGAATCCCGGCGTGCTCGACAAGATGGCGTCCGATCCGATCGGGATCGCCGCCCTGGCGGTCTCGGGGCTGCTCTACGGCCTCGCCTTCGTCCTCGTCCGGCGCACGGTGCGGATCGACGTATGAATCCCGCGCTGCCCGGCCTTGCGCTGATGGCCTGCATCGCCGTCGCCGTCCGCGGGCTGCTGATGGTCCGCGACCGCGGTGCGATCGCGCGCCTCGAGCAGCACGTCGAGGCCGAGAAGAGCGACGAGCCGAGCATCCTCGGGCGCCTGATCGTCGGCCTCAACGAGCGGCTGGCGCCGCGCATGCTGGCGCTGCTCGGGCGCCGGCGCGTGGAGGAGATCCGCCACAGGATCGACTCCGCCGGCAGGCCGGGCGGCTTGACGGTCGAGCGCTATGCCGGCCGCAAGGCGACCCTGTTCGTCCTCATGACGTCGGCCGGCGTGCTGCTGCTGGTGTCGACGGGGACCGTGATCCCGCTGCTCACGCTGAGCATCTACGGCTGGATCGCGACCGACATCTCGCTGTCGAGCACCGCGCGGCGCCGCCAGCAGGCGATCGACCGCGCGCTGCCGGACTTCCTCGACGTCGTCGCCGTCAGCGTGTCGGCCGGCGTCAGCTTCCGCCCCGCCCTGCGCCGCGTCGCCGAGTCGCTCGGCGGGCCGATGGGCGAGGAGGCGATCATGGCGCTGCGCCAGATGGAGCTCGGCGCCTCGCGCCGCGAGGCGTTCCTGGCGCTGCGCGAGCGCAACCAGTCGACGTTCGTCGCGCAGTTCGTGACGGCGCTGCTGCAGGCCGAGGAGCTCGGCGTCCCGCTCGCCGACTCGCTCGTCGACATCTCGCGTGAGATGCGGCGCGAGGCCTACCAGCGCGGGCGCCGCGAAGCGGCCCGCGCCGCGCCGCGCGTCTCGCTGATCGTCTCGATGCTGATCGTGCCCGCGGCGATGATCCTCATCATCACTGCGCTGTTCGTCGGCTCCGACCTCGGCCTCGCGGACCTGATATGAGCGCCGACGCGCAGGCGGATCGGCTCGGCGCGGTCGTCCGCGCGATCCTCGACCTGCGGCTGTTCGCCGTCGCGGTGACGCTGCTGTACCTGCCGACGGTGTCGGAGTCGGCGACGGTGATCGTCGTCGCGCTGCTCGTCAGCCTGATCGCCTCGTTCGTCCCGCTGATGCTCTGGCGGCGGATCTGCGACAGCGTGCTGCGCCACCCGACATGGCTGGCGGTGGACCTGTCGCTGAGCGTCGCCGTGCTCGCGCTCGCGGGGCCCGAGAGCCCGTTCTTCCTGGCCACGCTCGCCACCGCGGCGCTGGCCGGGATCATCTACGGCGTTGCGGGCGCAGCGGTGTTCACCGGCCTGCTGCTGCTCGGCTGGGCCGCGGTCCTCGAGCTGCGCCCCGCCGGCGCCGACGAGCTGTCGGCCTTCCAGGCCGCCGTGACGCTGCCCGCCCTGTATCCGCTGTGCGCCGCGGCCGGCGCGGCCGTCCGCCGGCTGCTCGACGAGCAGGCGCGCACGGAGCGCTCGCTGCTGGCCGCCGAGCACGCCAGCAGCACCTCCGCCGAGCGCGTGCGGGTGGCGCGCGAGATGCACGACTCGGTCGGCAAGTCGCTGCACGGCATCGCGCTGTCGGCGTCCGCGCTGGCGACGCGCGCGGCGCGCGACCCCGCCGCTGCGGGTGCGAGCGCGCGCGAGCTGGCCGACGCGGCGAAGCTCGCCGCCGTCAGATCGGAAG
>JAHWJE010000329.1 GCA_019348575.1 Actinomycetota bacterium
TGTGGCTGACGAACGTCGCGATCCTGCTCGGCGCCGAGTTCAACGCCGAACGCGCGCGTGGGCGGTACATGGCCGCCGGGCACCGGGCCGACGAGGAGCCCTACCTGCCGCCGCGCTCGACTCCCAGCCACTGACCGCCGCCCCGCCAGGAGGAGGGCGCCGAGCGGCGCGGCGTGCGCGAGGATGTCGGCGTGCGCTGCCTCTACGTCGACCTCGACAGCACGCTGCTCGGCCCGGGCGGCGCGCTGCTGCGCGGCGCCGACGGCACGTTCTCGCTGCAGGCCGTGCGCGCGCTGCAGGCCTGTGACCGCGGCGGCGTCGAGGTCGTGCTCATGTCGGGCCGGCGCAAGGCGACGGTCGCCGAGAACGCGCGCCTGTTCGCCCAGCCCGCGTACATCTACGAGGCCGGGTCGTGCCTCGTGATCGACGGCGAGGAGAGCTGGCTGACCGGCGACTACCTGCCCTACGGCGCTGCCGGCTCGATCCACGACCAGATCGAGGCCTCGGGCGCGGCGGCGCTGCTGCTCGAGCACTACGCCGGGCGCCTGGAGTACCACGACCCGTGGCACCACGGACGCGAGGTGTCGCACCTCTTCCGCGGGCTCGTCGACGCCGCCGAGGCCGACGCGCTGCTGGCCGAGCACGGGCACGGCGGGCTGCGGCTCGTCGACAACGGCGGCGTGCACCGCCGCTCACCCGACCTCGTCGCGCTCGACGAGGTGCGCGCCTACCACCTCGTGCCGCGCGGGGCGTCGAAGGCGAACGCCGTGGCGCTGCACATGCGCGTGCGCGGCTTCAGCGCCGACGACGTCATCGCCGCCGGCGACTCCCGTGAGGACCTGGAGACGGCGGCCCATGTCGGCACGTTCTGGTTCGTCGCCAACGCGCTGCAGCGCGACCCGTCGCTGCGCGAGGCGATCGCCGGCCGCGCGAACGTCCGGATCGCCGAGGAGTCCTACGGGGCGGGCGTCTACGAGGCGGTCGTCACGACGCTTGCGAGTCGGCGCGGCTGACGCCGGTCAGCCAGTCGCGCAGCCGCGGCCAGATGCCGAGCGGCTGCGGCGCGCCGGGACGGCGCAGCCAGCGCGCCGGCGGCGGCACCGTCGTTCGCACGAGGCCGATCCACTCGTCGAGCGGAAGCTCGCCGGAGATGAGCTTGGCCAGCCCGCCGGTCACCGTCGCCTCGAGCCCCGCGTTGTCGAGCGCGCGGGCCAGCAGCGGGACGGACTCGAGCGCCTCGACGGCCTGCCCGACGCGCTCGGGGATCTCCTCGGCCGGCACGCCCGCGGCCAGCAGCTCGCCCGCGCGCCGGCTGCGGCTCTGCGGCGCGAGCACGGTCGCGACGAGGTCGCCGGTGCCTGCGAGCCCGACCATCGACTCCGGCCGCGCGCCCTGTGCCGCCGCGAAGCGCCAGACCTCGGCGAAGATGTGGCCGGCAGCCGCGCCGGCGGCGTTGAGCCCCTGCGCCTCGGTCGCGCCGGCGGCGAGGCCGGCCGCGTTCTTCGCGGCACCTGCGAGCTCCACGCCGACAGGGTCGTTTGACTGCTCGCAGACGACGCCGGCCCGGATGAAGGCGTCCGCGATCGTCCGCGCCAGCTCCTCGTTCGTCGAAGCGGCGACGAGCCCGGCGCCCTCGCTGACCATCTCGCGCGCGTGCGCAGGACCGCCGATGCACGCCACGCGCGCTTCGCCGAAGCGCTCGCGCAGCAGGATCGTCGGCGCGACGCCGTCGGGCGGCGTCAGCCCCTTGGCGAGCGAGATGACCGCCGTGCGCGGGCCCAGCCCGCTCTTCGTCAGCCCGCGGATCGTCCTGCCGAGACCGTCCGAAGGCACGCCGAGAAAGACGTAGTCGGCACGTCCGAGACCGACCTCGACGCACTCGATCCGCAGCTCGCGCGGCAGATCGACGCCCGCGAGGTACACCCGGTTCTCGCGATCCTCCTGCAGCCGGCGCGCCTGCTCGCTCGTGCGCGTCTGGAGCGTGGTGCGCAGCCCGCCGCGCGCGAGCAGCACGGCGACGGCCGTCCCGAACGACCCCGCGCCGACGACGATCGCGCGCTTGGAGCCGGGCGAGGGCAGCGACAGGCTGGGGCGTGGGCGGCCGTCGGGCATCGGCCGCGAGGGTACGGGCTTTGCGGCCGCCGTGGAGGTGGCGGAGTCCGCGCAGGTTCGCGACCAGGCGTGACTCAGGCCGGTCGTGTCGCGCGGGGTGCGGATGGCGCCCCGCCCCGCGACACGACCAAGCCCTGCCTCAGCGTCGTGTCGCGCGTGCGGATGAGGGGTCAGTGGGGCGGCGTCTCACAGGTACGCCGCCAGCTCCTCGCCCGCGCGCTCGATCTCCGCGAGCGTCGAGGCCACCACGATCGCCTGCAGGTCGAGGATCCGCGCGTCGAAGCGATCGATCGCGTTCTCGCCGACGATCGCGTGGCAGGGCACGCCGGCCTGGCGCGCCTGCCTGAGGTCGACCTCGATGCCCAGCACGAACAGCCGGGCGAGCACCTCGAGGGGGCTGCTCCCGTCGGTGCGGCGCAGCAGCGGGGCGAGCTCGTCGCGGTCGAGGTGCGTGCGCGCGGTCGTCCCGAGCAGCTCGTCGAGCGCGGTCTGTCCGATCCGCAAGCAGCGCAGCAGCTCGGCAGCGACCGCGCGGCCTACCAGCGCCTCGCGCTGTCCCGCCTGATCAACAGCGTTGTGCTGCAGAAGGCTGCCGAGGACGAGGGCGTGACGGTCACCGACGGCGCTGTCGCCAAGCAGATCGAGCAGTTCGCCGAGCAGGCCGGCGGCCGAGAGCCGCTGGAGCAGCAGGCTGCGCAGAGCGGGATCGCGGCGCAGGACCTCGAGAGCTTCGTGCGCGACATCGTGCTGGACCAGGCCCTCGGCGACGCCCTCACGAAGGACGTGCCGGTTCCGGCGGCCGATCTCAAGCGCCTCTACCAGGAGAACCTCGCGCAGTACGACCAGGTGCGGACCCGGCACATCCTCGTGCCGCAGGAGGCGACGGCGCGCACCATCCTGCGCAACGTGACACGGGAC
>JAHWJE010000032.1 GCA_019348575.1 Actinomycetota bacterium
AACCTCCAGGCAGGACAAGACGGACGAAGCTTACGCCTTCCACCAGCCGTTGCCACGCAGTTTCCGCGCCTCCCGCGGCCGTGGTAATTTCACCGCATGCCGATCTACGAATACGAGTGCCGAAGCTGCCATCACGAGTTCGAGCAGCTCGTGCGGACCGGCGACACGCCCGCCTGTCCGAAATGCCAGGCGCAGGACCTGGAACGCCTGCTCTCGCAGGTCGCCGTCAGCTCCGAGCACACCAGCCAGCTCCAATTCAACCAGGCCCGCAAACGCGCCCGCGTCGTGCAGCGCGACGGTCGCGCGGGCGTTGGCGATCGTCGCCTCGATCTTCGCGCGGTTGCGCACGATGCCGGCATCCGCCATCAGGCGCTCGACGTCGCCGTCGCCGAAGCGCGCGACGCGCTCGGGATCAAAGCCGCAGAACGCCGCGCGGAAGCGCTCGCGCTTGCGCAGGATCGTGATCCACGCCAGGCCCGACTGAAAGCCCTCGAGGCACAGCCGCTCGAGCAGGCGGCGCTCGTCGCGCACCGGGCGCCCCCACTCGTCGTCGTGATAGGCGATGTAGAGCGGGTCGCTGGTCGGCCAGCAGCGGGTCGGCGCTCCGAGCTCAGCCGCCATGCGCGGGGCGCTCCTCGCCGCGGCGCTCGTAGCCCGGGCAGCTCGTCACCGGAAGCCGCGGGTAGCGCGGGTAGCGCGGGTCCTCTCGAGAGCGGCCGCAGAGCGAGAACGACGAGCCGCGCGTGTTGCGCACCACCTGCTGGTGGCGGCAGCTTTCGCAGAGCCCAACCGCGGGCGGGCCGTCCATCACGGCAGCGTACATCCACGATCGTTGACCAAGCAACTACAATCGGCGGCCATGGCCGTCTTCATCCGCCTGCTCGGCTTCCTTCGCGACTACAAGAGCGGCGTCTGGTGGTCGGCGCTCCTCGCGGCGCTGGCGATGGTCGCGACGATCGCGATCCCCGGGCTGACGGGCGCCGCGATCGGCGCCGTGCAGGACGGAGACCGCGAGCGCCTGCGGCTCATGGCGATCCTGATCGCGATCGCCGGCGTGCTGCGGCTCGCGCTCACCGTCGCGCGCCGGCTGATCGCCGGACGGGTGTCGCTCGGCGTCGAGCGCGACCTGCGAAACCGTCTCTACCAGCACCTGCTCGCGCTCGATCTCGGGTTCTTCGACCAGCAGCAGACCGGGCAGCTCATGTCGCGCGCGACCGTCGACCTGCAGTCCGTGCGCTTCTTCTTGGGCTACGGGCTCGTGCTCATCTCGCAGGCGATCCTGACCCTCGTCTTCGCGGCGGTCGCGATGATCATCGTCGACCCGCTGCTCGCGCTCGTCTCGCTCGCGCCGATCCCGGTCGTGATCTGGGTCGCGCAGCGCTACAGCCGCCGGGCGCGGCCGGCGCTGCAGGAGGTCCAGCAGCGGATCGCCGAACTGACCGCCGACGTCGAGGAGACCGTCGGTGGGGTCCGGGTGGTGAAGGCGTTCGCGGCCGAGGAGCGACGCGAGCGGCGCTTCCGCCACAGCATCGCGCGCGTCTTCGAACAGTCGATGATCTCGACGCGGCTGCGGGCCTTCTATTCGCCGTTCATGAGCTTTCTGCCGCAGCTCGGGCTCGCGGCCCTGCTGCTCGTCGGCGGGCATGCGGTCGTCAACGGGCGCCTGAGCCTCGCGGAGTTCACCTCGTTCTACTTCTACCTGCTGATCCTGCTCGCGCCGATCCGGACGCTCGGCTGGACGCTCGGCCTCGCGCAGCGCGCCGTCGCGTCGGGCGCGCGGCTGTTCGAAGTGCTCGACCGTGAGCCGCAGATCACGCCCGCGCCGGATGCCGTCCCGCTGCCGGCCGGGCCGGGCCGCGTCGAGTTGCGCGACGTGTCACTGGCCTACGGCGACGAGTCCGGCGCCGCGCCGGCGCTGCGCGACGTCTCGCTGACCGTCGAGGCGGGAACGACGCTTGCGCTCGTCGGCGCCACGGGCTCGGGCAAGACGACGCTCGTGCAGCTCATCCCGCGGCTGTACGACGCGACGGCCGGCACGATCGTCGTCGACGGCGCCGACGTGCGGACGGTCGATCCGAGCGCGCTGCGCGCGCAGGTCGCCGTCGTCAACGACGAGCCGTTCCTCTTCAGCGCGACCGTGCACGAGAACATCGCCTACGCGCGCGCCGAGGCCAGCCGCGAGGAGGTCGTCGCGGCCGCCCGACACGCGCAGGCGCACGAGTTCATCGCGGCGCTGCCGGAGGGGTATGAGACGGTCGTCGGCGAGCGCGGCCTCACGCTGAGCGGCGGTCAGCGCCAGCGGATCGCGATCGCGCGGGCGCTGCTGGCCGACCCGCGCATCCTGATCCTCGACGACGCGACGTCATCGATCGACGGATCGACGGAGCGCCAGATCAAGCGCGGCCTCGAGGAGGCGCTGGCCGGGCGCACGACGATCGTCATCGCCCACCGCCTGTCGACGATCGCGCTCGCCGACGAGATCGCGGTGCTCGACCACGGCCGCCTGGTCGACCGCGGCACGCACGAGGAGCTCCTCGAGCGCTCGCCCTTCTACCAGGAGGTCGTCCAGAAGGGCCTGCCCGACCAGGTCTTCCTCAACCGCAAGCCGGTCGAGCGCGAGGTGGCGGGGCTGTGACGTCGCGCGGTCACCAGGCCGCGGGCGCGCGCGAGGCGATCGCCGGCCAATACGCCGAGGGCGGCCGGGCGCTGACGACGGCCGAGCTGCGCCGCCGGCTGCGCCAGACCGGCGGGCGCGGGCGCAAGCTGCGCGGGCTCGCCGTGCTGCTGAGGCCCTACCGCGGCCGGGTCATCCTGATGTTCGTCGCGCTGCTGGCGGCGACCGGCGCAGCGCTCGCGCCGCCTCCGCTGACGAAGCTTGCGATCGACGACGGGATCGTCCCCGGCGACCTCGGCACGCTGAACCTCGTCGTCGCGGCGTTCGTCGCCAGCGCGCTGGTCTACTGGGGCGCGTCGTACGCGCAGACCTACCTCGTGGGCTGGGTCGGCCAGCGCGCGTTGCAGGACCTGCGCCTGCGGATCTTCGCGCACCTGCAGTCCCAGCCCGTCGGCTTCTTCGAGCGTCGCCAGGCCGGGCAGCTGATCTCGCGCATGACCAACGACGTGCAGGCGCTCGACCAGCTCGTCACAGACAGCGTCGTGACGCTGTTTCAGAGCTCCCTGACGCTGATCGGCACGATGGTCATCCTGCTCCTGCTCGACGTCGAGCTCGCCCTGCTGACGTTCCTGATCTTCCCGGTCATGGGACTCGCCTCGCTCGCCTTCCGGATCGCGTCGGCCGATGCCTACGCGCGCACGCGTACGGCGATCGGATCGATCACGGCGTATCTGCAGGAGTCGCTGTCGGGCATCCGGGTCGTGCGCTCCTTCGGGCAGGAGCCGCGTCACCTGCGGCGCTTCCGCGAGCTCAACGAGGGCAACCGCGAGGTGAACATGACCACCGTCAACCTCAACGCGGCGTACTTCCCCGCGGTCGAGCTGCTCAGCGCGCTGGCAACGGTGGGGATCCTGCTCTACGGCGGCCTGCAGGCGATCGACGGCGACATGACGCCGGGCACCGTCGTCGCCTTCGTTGCGGCGCTGAACCTCTTCTTCGACCCGATCCAGCAGCTCTCGCACCTCTACACCACCTACCAGGCCGGGATGGCCGCACTGGACAAGATCTTCGACCTGCTCGACGAGCAGCCCGACCTCGTCGACGCGCCGGACGCGATCGAGCTCGGCCGCCTGCGCGGCGAGATCGAGTTGCGCGACGTGAGCTTCGGGTACGGCGGCGGCCCCGATCACGAGCAGACGGCCTGGGCGCTGCGGGACCTGTCGCTGAAGGTCGCCCCCGGGCAGACGGTGGCGCTCGTCGGCGCGACCGGCGCGGGCAAGTCGACGATCGCCAAGCTCATCGCGCGCTTCTATGACCCGACGCGCGGCGCGGTGCTCGTCGACGGCCACGATCTGCGCTCGGTCACGCAGGCGTCCCTGCGCCGGCAGATGGGCGTCGTCCCGCAGGAGGCGTTCCTCTTCAACGGCACGATCGGCGAGAACATCGCCTTCGGCCGGCCGGATGCGACCGCGGAGGACATCCGGGCGGCCGCGCGGGCCGTCGGGGCGCACGACTTCGTCGCCGCGCTGGAGCACGGCTACGACACGCAGGTCGGCGAGCGCGGCACGCAGCTGTCGGCGGGGCAGCGCCAGCTCGTCGCGTTCGCCCGCGCGCTGGTGGCCGACCCTCGCATCCTGATCCTCGACGAGGCCACGTCGAACGTCGACCTGCACACCGAGGGGCGCATCGAGGAGGGGCTGCGGCGCCTGCTCGCCGGCCGCACGGCGATCGTCATCGCGCACCGTCTGAGCACGATCCGCCAGGCCGCCCGGATCGTCGTCCTCGACAGCGGCCGGATCGTCGAGCAGGGCACGCACGACGAGCTGCTCGCCGCCGAGGGCGCCTACTGGCGCCTGTACCGCGACTGGATGGAGCAGGCGGCGGCGTAGGCTGCGCGGAGACTGCCGGGCAAGGACTCGAACCTTGAATTCCAGGGCCAGAACCTGGCGAGTTGCCGATTACTCCACCCGGCAAGGCAGTGGGCGAGTATAGCCGCGGGCAGGCGGCGATTCCGCCGCGGGAGCGTCCCGCAGCCCTACGGAACCTGCGGCCGCGCCGAGGTCAGCCGCCGCGGCCGTTTGGCGAGAACTGCGCGGTGATGTACGGCTCGAGCCCGGGATCGAGCACGACGAGCACCTCGTCGCCCGGCGCGATCACCGTGTCTCCCTTCGGCACGAAGCCGGCCTTGCCGCGCGGCAGCACGGAGATGATCAGGCTCCCGTCGGGCAGCTCGATCTCGGCGATGCTGCGACCCGCCGCGGGGGCGCCCTCGACGACCTCGACCTCGATGATCTCGAGCTTCTCGTCGGGCAGGTCGAGCAGGTGCACGAGCCCGTGGCCGGGGACCTCGTGCTCGATGAGGTTGAGGATCAGGTCCGTCGCCGAGACGGCCGGCTGGATCCCCAGCAGCCTGAAGTGCTGCAGGTTGCGCGGGTTGTTGCAGCGGGCGATGATCCGCTCGCAGAGGTACTTCTCCTTGGCGACCTGGCAGATGAGGATGTTGTCCTCGTCGTCGCCCGTGACCGCCACGACGAGGTCGGCGCGCTGGATCCCGGCGCGCTCGAGCACCCACAGCTCGGTGCCGTCGCCGTACTGGACGGCGTGCTCGAGCTCCTGCTCGACGCGCAGGTAGGCGCGCCGGTCCTGCTCGACGAGCGTGACCTCCTGCTCGTTGCGGATCAGCTCGCGCGCGAGGTTGAGCCCGACCTTGCCGCCGCCGACGATGATGACGTACATCAGACTTCCGCCGCCGCTTCGAGGACGGCCTGCTCGAACATCGCGATGCCGAGCTTGACCGCGCAGATCGTGTGCAGCCCCTGCTCGGCGTACCAGTCAGATCGCGCGGGGTCGAGCACGCGCACGACCACGCGCGGAACGTCGAAGCGCTTCTGGGCGATCTGCGCGACGAGGATGTTCGTGTTGTCGCCCCGCGTCGCGGCGATGAACATGTCCGCCTCCTCGATGCCGGCGGCGAGCAGCGCGTCGATCTCGATCGCCGTGCCGACGGTGAAGCGCCCGCCGGAGTCCTCCCACGACGTCGCCTGGCCGGCGTCGAGGCGCTCGTGCGAGAGCGGGTCCTCGTCGAGCACGGACACCGTGTGGCCCGCGGCAAGCGAGGACTTGGCCACGGCCGAGCCCACGCGGCCGGCCCCGACGACGAGGACCATCATGAGGCGGATCCTAGTGGACCGCCCGGTCTACCGTGCGCGTGTGGCATCGGGGTCCGGCGCGGGCGGCGCGGTGAGGATCACGCGGCAGGGCGCCTTGCGCACGACGAACTTCGTGGCCTCGCCGACGAAGTTGTCCAGCGGCCCGCCGATCCCGCCGAGCCGCGCGCCGCCGCGGATCCGCGAGGGCTCTTCGGCGGCCAGCACGATCAGCTCCACGCCACGCCGCTGCGCCTCGGCGACGATCGCCTCGCCCGCCCGGCGCGCGCGGATCGTCGCAGTCGCGACCTCGACGCCGTCGTACTCCTCCCCCACCGCCTTGGCACGCGCGAGCGCGGCACGCGCGCGCTTGAGCTGCGCGTCGGGCAGGCGTGCGTCGAGCGGCAGCGAGAGCGGCACCTCGAAGACCCAGATCGCCTCGATCGTCGCGCCGAAGCGGTCGTCGTCGCCCTCGGCGGCAGCGAGCCGGCCCGCGGTCTGCACGATGTCGTCGTCGAGCGGGTTGCCGAAGATCGGCACGAGGATCGAGCCGTACTCGGCGCGCACGGGCTCGGAGCGCAGCGCCGCCTCGGAGACGACGACGCGCCGCAGGACCGGCATCCCCGTCGTGCGCCGGTAGGCGACGTACAGCGCGATCCCGGCGGCCATCCAGACGATCCCGACGTAGCGCGCGCCCTCGTGGAAGGCCAGCAGGCTGGCGAGCCCGCCCGCCGCCATCGCGGCGCCGAGCACGGCGGGCAGCGGCAGGTCGCCGCCGCGCACGCGCACCGACAGCGGGATCCGGTAGGGGCGCGGCCGGTCGGGCTCGCGGTAGCGCAGCACGCAGATCGCGACGTGCGCGATCAGGAAGGCGAGCATCGCGCCGATCGCGTAGATGCCCGCGAGCGCCTCGAGGTCGCGCGGAACGACGAGCGCGATCGCAAGCACGGCGCCCGCGGCGATCACGCCGTACGGGGTGGCGTGCCTGGCGTGCAGCCGCCCGAGCACGCGCGGGATCTGCCGGTTGGTGGTCAGCGAGTAGGCCAGGCGCGAAAGCCCGAGCATCGCGGCGTTGCAGGCGAGCACGAGCGTCACGGTCGCGAGCGCTGCCGTCGCGTAGACGAACGCGTCGGACAGCCAGAGCGGCTCGAAGCGCTGCACGATCGCGATCACCGGCGCGTCGAGCGCCTCGCCGCGCAGCGGCGCGGCACCCGGCGTCACGGGAAGCGCCGCGACGGCCACGAGCGAGATGCCGACGTAGATCACGAGCACCGACGCGGTCGCGCTCGCGACGAGCCGCTTGAGGCCGCGCCGCCCGACGGAGACCTCGCCGGCGAGACCGGACGCCGACTCCAGGCTCGTGAACGCGACGGTCGAGACGGTCAGCGCGAACAGCACGTTCTCCCAGCGCGGGGTCGTGCCGAGCTCGATCGAGCTCAGCAGCCCGTCGAGGTCGACGACGAGCGCGGCGCCGAAGGCGATGATCAGCAGCTGAAGCGCGATGTCGGCGACCGCCAGCGCGGTGATCCGCTCGCGCGTGAAGCCGCCGAAGCCGCGGATGTTGCGCGCCGCGACGTAGGCGATGATCGCCATCGCGATCGCGAGCTCGGGCAGGCCCTCGCCCAGCGGAGCCCAGAACGCGGCCAGGTAGTTGACGGCGACGAACGCCGTGACCGCGATCAGGATGAGGAAGTCCAGCAGCACGGCCCAACCCGCGACGAAGCTCACGAGCTCGTTGAACGCGTACCTCGCGAAGACCGTCGAGCCGGCGCGCTCCTGGTGCAGCGACGCGCCCTCCACGTATGTCATCGCCGTCACGACGAAGAACACCGCGGAGCCGAGGAAGACCAGCGGCGTCAGGCCGAGCGCGTTCTCGGCGACGACGCCGAGCGAGAAGTAGACCGCGCTGGCCAGCGACGTCCACACGATCGCAAACAGCGCGGGCGAGCCGAGTCCGCGGCGAAACATCAGCGGCGGCCCAGCTGGCGAGGAGCCACTACAGGCGCCGCCACGTGAAGTACAGGCGGCCCGCGCCGGCCGCGACGAAGAGGATGCCGAGCACGGTCCCGAGCGCGAGCGGGCCGCCTCCCGCGCCGAGCGTCCGCGCGAGCATCGCGAGTCCGACGAGGACCATCGCCGCCGACAGCACGAGCGCCGCAGCGCGGTGCACGCCGCGGCCGTCAGGCATTCGCGCCGTCGGATTCGATGATCACGCGGCACGGGCGGTCGGCCAGCACGGTCTCGACGGTCTTGCCGAAGATCGTCGTCCCCGTGCGCGGCGGCAGCGGCATGACGATCGCACGCGCCCGCATCTCGCGCGCCTCCTGGACGATCAGCCGTCCGGTCTGGCCGGGCCGCACCCGCTCGACGTGCCCGCTGACGCGCTGGCCGCCCTGGATGCGCGCCTGCTCGATCACCGCGCGCGCGGCGAGCGCCGCGACGAGCCCGAGCGCGTAGTGGATCGAGGAGCCGACGTTGCCGTAGGCGGTCGAGAAGAGCGCTCCCGTCCCGAGGACGCGCTCGAGGCCCTGACCCTTAGGCCTGCGCTCAGCCACCGGCGCGAAAAGCTAGCGCCAGCGGCCGGCGGGAGTGTGGAGTGCGCTTCGGGGGGTAGCCCACGCGCGCCGCGGGTAACGGGTCACCCGAACGACCGAGGAGGAACTCATGTCGCAGGAGAGCATCGGAGCACCCGGCGGGCCGGAGTCCGACGAGGCCGGCCGCGAGGACGTCGCGCTGCTGCCCGAGCGCCTGGACCAGATCGACCGCTGGATCGCCGAGGGGCTGCTCGACGGCGAGGAGCTCAACGCCGCCGACTTCCAGATCGCGGTCAACGTCTCGGCGATGCTGCTGTCCGAGGATCTCGCGCCCTTCATCGAAGGCCGTCCCGCAGCCGCGCTCGCGCGCCGTGTCGCGCCCGACTACGCCGGCCACCTCGGGCCGATCCTGCCCGACGAGTGGATGGAGCCGCTGCGCGCGGGCGCCCGCTCGAGCACCGGCGAGGGCGCTGCCGCAAGCGCCGGCGGCTGCAGCTGACCGTGCGCGGCGCGAGAGCGACCCGTGCCGAGCGCAGCGCGCAGACGCGCTGTGAGCTGCTCGCGGCAGCCGAGCGGCGCTTCTTCGCCCACGGCTACCACGGCACGACGCTCGACGACATCGCCGACGAGGCGGGCTATACGAAGGGCGCCGTCTACTCGACGTTCAAGAGCAAGGCGGGGCTGTTCCTCGCGCTCTTCGACGAGGTCATGGAGCGCCGCCTGGAGGAGCTGCGGGAGCTGCTGGACCCGCACGACGACGACGACGCTCGCTTGCGCGCACTGGCCGAGCGGCCGACCGACGAGCGCAACACGCAGTTCCTCCTGCTGGCGATCGAGTTCTGGACGCACGCCGCCCGCGAGCCCGCCGTGCTCGCGGAGTTCTCGGCGCGCTACCGCCGCTTTCGCGCAGGCGTGGCGGCGCTCGGCCCGCAGGACAGCGCGCTGGGGGCCGACCGCTGGGCGATCGTGACGCTCGCGCTTGCGCACGGGCTCGCGCTCGAACGGCTGATC
>JAHWJE010000330.1 GCA_019348575.1 Actinomycetota bacterium
CTTCGTCCCGTCTTCGAGAGGCTGAAGGCGGAGCGCATCCGCGCTGAGAGCGAGGTCGAGCGGCTGACGCGTGAACTCGACGCGGCGCGCCGCAGCGCGCGCGACGCCTTCGGGACCGACGACGAGGAGGAGATCCGCCGCATGGTGGCCGACGCCGAGGCGCGCAACGCCGCCGCGATCGAGAACTTCGCCGCCGCGCTGCGGGCCGTCGAGGAGCGCCTCGCCCGGCTGAGGGACGAGGCGTGAGCGCGCGACCCGCCGGCCTGCGGCGGCCGCGATTCGCGCTGCTCGCGGGTGGCTGCCGCGTCGCCGTCGCCGTCGCCGCGATCTGACGTCGGCTCGAGGGAAGCCGGCGCCGCGGTGTCCATCTCGTAGTGGCGGTAGAGCGCGGCCACCTCCTCCTCGGAGGGATCGTCGCCCGCGTCGATCGGCGGAGCCTCGGCGATCTTCGTCTTGTCGTATCTCGCGCGGACGCCCTCCGCCACGCGGTCGGCGCCGGCGAGCGGCACCATCGTCGTGCGGCTGCCGAGGCGGCCCGTCTTGACGAGCGCCCACTCGGGGCGTCCGGTCTCCTCGACGAGATAGATCTCCTCGATCGTGCCGATCTTCTGACCGGCGCGGTCGAGCATCGTCTGGCCCTCCCAGTCGGGTCCGCTTGGGGATGATGACGTCGCCATGAGCGGGCGGGTACCACACATCCCGACGCCGGAAACGACGGTGTCCGCGAGCTGACGTGCGCGGCGATCAGCCGGCGCTGCGGCGCAGCGCGCCCAGCGTCGCCAGCGGCGGGCGCTCCACCGGCTCCTCGCCGCCGGGCTCGCCGGCGAGGCGTCCCTCGCGCCGCAGCCGGCTCGTGACCGCGCCGAGCACCGCCGCCGCCATCGGCGTGAGCTCCTCCAAGCGCTGGTGGCGGTTCTGGCGCGAGTCGAGGTCGACCTGCGCGAGCGCGTCGCCGCCGGCGTGCGCCCACACGTCGAGCAGCAGGCCCATCTCGACGGCATAGCCCGTGCAGAAGGCCATCTGCTCGAGCAGCTCGCGGCGTGCGGCGAGCTCGCCCGCGAGCGGCTGGCGCAGTCCCGCGAGCTGCGGATAGAACGCGGCCAGCAGCGGGCGCGCGACGAGCTCGGTGACGCGCCCGCCGCCGCTCGCCTGCACGTCGCGGGCGCCGTTCTTGAACGGCCGCCGGTAGAAGCCCTTGACGAACTGCACGCCGGGCTCGCACACGAGCGGGCCGAGCAGGCCGCAGGGGAAGTGCGCGCCGAAGTTCTCGGAGTCGGCGTCGACGAAGCAGACGAGGTCGCCGCGCAGGACGCCGAGCCCGCGCCACATCGCGTCGCCCTTGCCGAGCACCGGCCCGAAGCCCGGCAGCAGCGCGGCGGGACGGACGACCTCGGCGCCGAGCCGGGCCGCGATCTCGCCCGTGCCGTCGCGCGAGTCGTCGTCGAGCACGACGACCTGATCGACCACGCCGGCCTCCAGCAGCGCCACGAGCGGCGTGACGACGGATGCGATCGTCGCCGCCTCCTCGCGCGCCGGGACGCAGACCGAGATCGTCTCCTCGCGCTCGGTGCGCAGACGATCGGCCGGAAACTCGGCGTGGTGGAAGCTGCGCACGCGCAAGGCGCTCGTACTATGGCAGCGCCGTGTCAGTTGCCCCCGAAGTCCATCCCTGGAGCGCCCTGCTCGAGCTCGGACGGGCCGACCAGCGGCTCGTGCGGGAGGCGTTCGAGGGCGCGCGCGCGCCGATCACGGAGCCGCTGCCCGAGGAGCTGCACCCGGCGCTGCTCGACGCGCTGCGCACGGCCGGCATCGCGTCGCTGTGGGCACACCAGGCGCAGGCGCTGCACGCCGGCTGGGCCGGACCGACGATCGTCACGACCGGCACCGCGTCGGGCAAGTCGCTGTGCTTCAACCTGCCGACGCTCGACGTGCTGTGTCGCGACGCGAAGGCGCGCGCGCTGTACCTGTACCCGACGAAGGCGCTCGCGCAGGACCAGGCGCGCGCGGTCAACGCGTTCGGCCTGACCAGGCAGGTGCGCCCGGCGATCTACGACGGCGACACCCCGCAGGGGCAGCGCGCGCAGATCCGCCGGCGCGCGAACCTCATCCTCACGAACCCCGACATGCTGCACATGGGGATCCTGCCCCACCACCGCCGCTGGGCGGACTTCTTCTCCAACCTCGCGGTGATCGTCGTCGACGAGGCGCACGTCTACCGCGGCGTCTTCGGCTCGCACGTCGCCAACGTGCTGCGGCGGCTGCGACGGATCGCCAACGCCTACGGGACCGAGCCGCGGATCCTGCTCGCGAGCGCGACGATCGCCAACCCCGTCGAGCTCGCCGAGAAGCTCACCGGACTCGACGAGATCGCGCTCGTCGTCCCGTCGCTCGAGCGCTGGCGTGCACCCGTGGAGACGGCGTTCGGGACGCTCGCGATCCCGTTCGCGCTCGAGGGCAGAGTCGGGCGGGCGGTGCTGCCGCTGCTGTGGTTCACGTGGAACCGGGTGCTGACGATGGACACGCCGATCGGCCGCCGCGTGCGCCCGAAGATCCGGGCCGGCGGCGGGCCGCTACTGCGCGTCAAGCGCGCGCACCTCGCGGCGGCCGGCGTGGAGCTGCACCCCCCGGGCAGCTGGCGCGGCCGCCGGGGCGGGTGTCTCGGCCGCCGGTGCCGTCGGCGCGGGCGCGGGCTGTGCGCCGGGCTGCTGCTGCGAAGCTGGTGGACCGACCGGCTGCGCCTGCTGCTGTGGGCCGCGCTCGGGTTCACCGGGTTGGCGGTCAACAACCTGCTGCTCGTGGTCGACGAGCGGGTGCTGCCCGGCACCGACCTCGGGGTGCTGCGCGACGTGTCCGCGCTCGTCGCGGTGTCGGTGCTGCTGTTCGGGCTGATCTGGGAGGGCCGGTGAGCGAGTTCCTGCAGGGGGCCACGTTCCTGGGCTCGCTCGCCATCGCCGTCTGCTTCCTGCGCTTCTGGCGGCAGAGCCGGGAGCCGCTGTTCCTGGTGCTCGCAGCGGCCTTC
>JAHWJE010000331.1 GCA_019348575.1 Actinomycetota bacterium
TGGCGGAGCCGGACGCCGGCGACGGCGACACGTACACGCACGTCGTGCGCGGCCTACCTGGCCAGGACACCGCAGCAATGGTGAAGCAGGCATACCTCAACGGCACGGTGCTCGTGGTGCTGTGCGGACACCGCTGGATCCCGAGCAAGGATCCGACCAAGCATCCGGTGTGCCAGCCGTGCATGGCCGAGCTGCAGCGGCTGCGCTCGAGCGCCTGACGCCCGACGCAAGATGCGTCAGGCGGGGTAGCCGTCCCGCTGCAGCAGCCGCGCCAGGTGCGGGCAGATCAGACCCACGAACGCGATTGGCCCCGCGAGGACCACGCTCACCGCCGTCAAACCGCTGGCGACCAGGAACAGCACGCCGCGCAGCCGGCGCACGGCGTCCGCCAGCACGGCGCGGGCGGTGTCGCCGTGCGTCGGCCACCAGTCGTGCTCGTCGTCGGTCAGGTCGTCGTACGCGTCCTCGACCGCCGCGCCGCCGACGCCCTTGACGGGGCGCGGGGCGGCGTCGGGGTCGTCGAGCAGCAGCTGCCAGAGCTGGAGGACCTCGGCGGTCGTCGGCTGCGGGCCCTCGCCGGTGAGCCAGCCGCCGAGGTCGAGGTCGATCTCGTCGGGCAGGTCGTCCTCGAGCTCGAGGCCGTGCTCCTGCGCGAACCGCTGCACGACCTCGACTTCGTCCTGACGGACCTTGTTGCCGAGCAGGGCCAGCCTCCCGATTCCCAGGTCGTGCGCGAGCGCAAGGATCCGCCTGCCCGACTCCAGCGACTTGAAGTACGGCTCGACGACGGCGTACAGCGCGTCGACGTGCTTGGCCGTGCCGACCTTCAGGTGCTCCGTCGAGGCCTCGGTATCGAGGATGCAGATGTGGTCGGGGGCCGCGGGCGCCGCAGCGACGACGTTGCGCATCGCGATGTGCATTCGGCCGAGGCAGCCGGTATCGGCGGCCTTGGGCTCAGCGGCGACGAGCACCGTGACTCCGTCGGGTGCGTCCATGGCGTGGGCGGAGCGGATCTCGTCGAGCGTCTGTGCGAGCTCGAGGCGCCCGTCCACCATGCGGACGACGTCGGGCGACATCGTGGGCAGATCCGCGAGACGCTCCGCCGGGATCCCGACGGTGAGCGACAGGTTCGGGTTCAGGTCGTTGTCGAGCGCGAGGACCTCGTATCCGTCCCGGGCGAGCTGCCGCGCGAGTGTTCCGGCGATCGTCGTCTTCCCGGCACCGCCCTTGCCGGCGATGGCAAGCTTCATGGGGCGCCCAACCTGGATGAGGCGCGGCCGAGGGTCCTGAATGGCTCCAAAGGTGTTCTCCCGCCCGAAGAAGATCGCGTGGTAGCTGCGCTGATCATATACCGGGCGCCGCGCCGCTTCCTCTGCGTCGCGCCATCCGCGACGGGGTATCAGCGTGGCGACGTAGGTATATTCATCGCACACCTAGTTGCACCCGTCTTTGGAGGAGTCTTGACCGCAAGCCGCCATATGTTCGCCGTGACCGCGGCCCTACTTGCCGTCGGCGCTTCGGCCCCGTCCGCTCAGGCGGCCCGCAGCGCGCCGGACGCCAGGGCCTTCGGAAAGCACTGCCAGGCGCAGAGCAAGAAGCGCGTCGCCGGGTCCAAGGGAACGGCCTTCTCCAAGTGCGTCACGGCGATGGCGCGGCTTGCGCGCGCCAAGAGCCGCTCGCCGCAGATCGCGTGCGCGACGCTGTCCCGCAAGCGCACGGGAGCAGGGCGCAGATCCGCATACGACCGCTGCGTCAGGTCGGGCCGGACGCTCATCAGGTATGGCAACGGCATCGACCGCTCGTACCTCGAGCAGATGATCCCCCATCACGTCGGCGCGATCGAGATGGCGCAGATGGCGCTGACGAGCGCGCAGAGCACCTACGTCCGGACGCTGGCCGAGAGCATCATCGCGTCCCAGAACGCGGAGATCGCGCAGATGCGCGTCATGGCGGGCAAGCTGAGGAACGCCGGGATCCCGGCCGTCAGCCTCGGGCTCAGCAAGCGCGAGATGGGGATGGACCACGACATGTCGCACCTCGTCGGGGCGAACCCGTTCGACATCCACTGGATCGACATGATGATCCCGCACCACCAGGGGGCAATCACGATGTCGAGAGTCCTCTTCGCCAAGGGCGTGGGCGCCGCCACGCGCCGGCTCGCCATGCAGATCAACCTCGCTCAGTCCCGTGAGATCGAGCAGATGCGCCAGTTCAGAGCGGTCACGACGGGGTCGGCTGCGCCGGCTCCGGGCGCAGGCGGCGGCGACCCGCACCACTGAGACGCGGCCGCCGACGATGCTCAGGAAAGGACGCCGCTTTCGCAACAAGCGCGAGCGTGACGCCGCGCTCGCTGCGATGTCGCAGGCGCTGGGTGCAGCTCCGCCGGACGTCGCGCGTGTCGCGGCGATCGAGCGGCTGACCGAGCTGCGGGCGGCGGGAAGGATCAGCGAAGAGCAGTACCGCGACGAGCGCCGGCGGCTCGAGAGCTACTGACGCTACCCTCGGACACGAATGGCTCCTCCTGCTGACCTTTCCACGTGCGACCGCTGCGGGCGGCCGCTGCCGCCCTCCAACAGCCCTGAGTTCGCTGAATGGACCGTGGTCAAGGACGCCGACGGCGGCGTGCGCGGGATGCGCTGCCCCCGTTGCCAGGCGACGGCGGAGGCAGCCGATGCCCCCGCCGGCGCGTGACGGCTACTAGTGCGAAGCGGGCGGTTCGCGATCGGTGTCCGGAGCCGCACCGTGCTCGTCCGGGTCGTCCTGCGTCTCCGGCGCGGTCGGGACGCGCGGCATGTCGCTCGCCGGGTCGCGTGCGTCGTAGCCGCCGAGGCCGGGATCGCGCTGTCCTGATCCTTGCTCGTCGGCGGTGGCGTCGCTGACCACGTTCGGGTTCGGCTCGTCCTGACCGAAGGGAGCCTCCGGCTCCTTCGTGCGGACCTTCTCGACGGGGGGTGGATCGGATCCGGGCTTCTGGACCGGAGACGGCTCGGGTGTCGTCTTGTCGTGGGGAGACTCGC
>JAHWJE010000332.1 GCA_019348575.1 Actinomycetota bacterium
ATCTGTCCCCCGGCGGGCGTCGCGGGCACCCCCGCCGGCTGCGCCGCGCGCGCGGCGGCCTCGGTCATGCGCTGGCAGAGGTTGCGCAGGAAGTCGCGCGCGAGCGTGTGGTAGCCCACGTCGGCGTCGCGGCCGCCGAGCGAGTAGCGCGACCAGCCGCCGGTGTCGTACTTCGCGAGCTCGCCCCGCAGCTGCGCCTCGCCCGCGGCGAACAGCGCGCGTCCCGGGTCATCATTGGCGAGCGCGGCGAAATCGTGCAGCCCGTTGAGCGCCTGCGTGAACCCATTGAGCACGCGCAGCCGCGGCGCGAAGGAGTAGATGAGGTAGTGCGCGCCGGCCCGCGTCGCCACCCGCACGCCGCTGGGGGGCGGCTGGCGAAAGATCCCGAGTCCCGCGCGCGCGGCCTCGAAGTAGCGCGGCTCGCCGAAGCGCACGGCCGCGCGCGAGTAGGCCTGCAGCGCTGTGCCCTGTGCCAGCCCGCTCACCCAGGGCGGCCTGCCGCCGTTGAAGCGAAAGAGGTATTCCCAGGCGATGCCGCCGGCGCGCTGCGCGGCCAGCGCCAGCGCCTCGTCGAGCAGGCCCCGCAGCGACGCGTCATAGCCGCCCTGCCACAGGCCGTTGGCCTTGCCGAAGGTGCCCAGCCACTGGATCTGCAGCCCCTCGCCGGCGTAGAACTGCCAGACGATCCGGCTGCCCGAGAAGCTCACGCGCGCGCCGTTTCGCAGCAGCGGGCCGTCGGACCACCACTGCCGGTTGCGCGCGACCGTCTCGAAGAGCGCGGGCAGCCGCGACGTCGTCAGGCTGCCGCTCGCGGCGACGTCCTCGAGGTTGCGCAGCACGGCGCCCAGCGCCGCGCGGCGGGCGCCGCCGAGCTTCCCGCGCAGCCTGAGGGCGTCGCTGTAGATCGCGCGGTTGGCGTCGTGGGTGGCGCGGTCGATGGCGCCCGCTCGGAGCATCCGCGCGAGCTCCCCGCGGACGGTGCGTTTGGCGGCCGCGGCGCGCGCGGAGGGACTGCGGCGCGAAGCGATACGCGAGCGGCCGGCGGGCCGCACAGACGGCAGCGACGCCTGTGCGGGCGGCAGCGTGCGGTCGTTGCGAACGAACGTCGTGCCGTCGGCGCGCAGCGTCAGCAGCGGAGAGGCAGGGGCGGTCGGAGCGAGGACCAGCGCGAGCAGAAGCGCCAGCGCGAGCCCACCGATCGGAGTCCGGCGCACGGGTGCGATGCTAGGTTGAACACCCTGCCGGCGCTGCAGTTGTCCTTGCAGGAGACTTCTCCCACCGTGATCCGCTCGCTTCGTCATCTATTCGCTGCGCTCGCCTGTCTCGCGCTGTGCGGGGCGCTGCTCGCCGCGTGCGGCGGCGACGAGAACGAGGACGCCACAGCGCAGGAGCTGCTCGACGAGACGTTCGGCAGCGGCGTGTCGGCGATCGACAACGGTCACGCGAACCTCACGTTCGCGCTCGATCCCGAAGGGCTGCTCGCGCTCGGCGGCCCGATGAAGCTCTCGCTCGACGGACCGTTCACGACACCGGGCGACGGCCAGCTGCCGCACTTCGAGCTCGACGTCGCCGCGACGCTCGCCCAGCAGGTGTTCCGCGGCACGGCGCTCTCGACGGGCCGGGCGGCGTTCGTGCAGCTCGGCGGGCGCCACTACAAGGTGGATCGCGACTTCGTGGCCGGCCTGCGCAAAGGGCTGGCTGACGCGGCCGCCAAGAAGCAGCCGGGCCTGAAGGCGCTCGGGATCGACCCGCTGCGCTGGATCGAGGGCGCCCAGATACGCGGCGAGGAGGACGTCGTCGGCGTCGACACGACGCGCATCAGCGGCAACGTCAAGGTCGCCACCCTGCTGGCGGACGTCGACCGGTTGCTGTCGAAGGCTCGCGGCGGCTCCGGCGGGCTGCTCAGCCCGCAGATCCGCCAGCAGATCGCCGAGGCCGTGAAGACGGCCCGCGTCGACGTCTGGACCGGCACCGAGGACAAGATCCTGCGCCAGCTTGCCGTGAGGATCGACTTCGCCTTCGAGGACGGCGCGCGGCCGATCCCCGGGCTCGACGCCGGCAAGATCAACCTGCGGCTGCGCCTCACCGACGTCAACGAGACGAAGCTCAGCGTGCAGGCGCCGGACGGCGCGCGCCCCCTCTCCGATCTCACCGGCGGCAGCATCGGTGACGTGATCACCGGCATCGGCAACGGGCTGATCGGCGAGGGATCGTCGGCCGCCGGCGCCGCGTTGTTGCAGTGCATCACGGGCGCGGGCGGCGAGACCGCGCCGCTCGTGCGCTGCATCGCCGAGCTCGCCGAGTAGTCCCGCTGCGGGGGTCTCGCCCGCCGCCGGCCGCTGCAGCAGCGGCCCGCGTACCCTCTATGCGCATGCGCACGCCCTCCCACACCGCGATCGGCACCTGGAGCGGCGGTCGCTACCTGCATTTCGGCGTGCCGATCAGCGAGGAGCGCCTGGCGGCGCTGCTGACTCCCGGCGACGGCCTCGACACGCTGCTCACGGCGGACGCCTACGGCGCGGGTGAGGCCGACCGCCTGCTCGGCCGCGCGCTCGCCGGCACGGCCCGCGACAGCGTCTGCGTCGTCGGCGCGATCGGACACGACTTCTACGAGGGCGAGCGCGAGGGCGCCAAGGGCTACCCGCGCTTCACCGACCCGCGCCTGCGCGATGGAAGCGGGACGCACTACGGCGACTACGTGCGGATGGCGACCGAGCGCAGCCTCGAGCGGCTCGGGCTCGACGCGTTCGACCTGCTGCTGCTGCACAACCCCGACCGCACCGGCTACACGAGCCAGACCGTCTGGGACGCGCTGCGCGCCGTGCGCGACGACGGCCTCACCGCCCGCCTCGGGGTCGCACCCGGTCCGGCCAACGGCTTCACGCTGGACATCATCGACTGCTTCGAGCGCTTCGGCGAGCTGATCGACTGGGCGATGGTCATCCTCAACCCGCTCGAGCCGTGGCCGGCCGAGCTGTGCCTGCGCGCCGCCCGTGAGCACGATGTGA
>JAHWJE010000333.1 GCA_019348575.1 Actinomycetota bacterium
GCCGCCGGCCCGACGTCGATCGCCGGCGTCATGGGCGGCAACCGCTCGGAGGTGCAGCACGACACCACCAGCGTCCTGATGGAGGCGGCCACCTGGGACGCCGCGAACATCCACGCGACCTCGCTGAAGCTCGGGCTGCGCAGCGAGGCGAGCGGGCGCTTCGAGAAGGGCCTGGCGCCCGAGCAGGCGCTCGACGGTCAGGCCGTCGCGACGAAGCTCATGCTCGAGCTGACGGGCGCCCGGCTCGTGCCCGGGACCGTCGATGCCGGGATCGGCTCGCGCCCGCCCGAGCCTGTCGTCCTGCGCCTGCGCGACAAGAAGCTCGTCGGGCTGCTCGGCGTAGCCGTCACACGGTCGGAGAGCGCGCTGCACCTGCAGCGCCTGGGCTTCGAGACCGCCGAGCGCCCCGACGGCCTCGACGTCACCGTGCCGCCGTGGCGGCGCAACGACGTCACCCGCGAGGCGGACCTGATCGAGGAGGTCGCGCGGCTGCACGGTCTCAACGAGCAGCTGCCGGCGACGCTGCCGCGCCGCCGCGGCGCGGTCGGCATCCTGACGCCCGACCAGCGGCTGCGCCGCCGCGCCGAGGACGTGCTCGTCGGCCGCGGCCTGCACGAGGTCGTCGGCTGGAGCTTCGAGTCGCCGACGCGCGACGACCGGCTGCGGCTGGCCGCCGGCGATCCGCGCCGGGCGCACGTCGTCATCGAGAACCCGATGAGCGAGGACGGCGCGAACTTGCGCACGACGCTGCTCGGCTCGCTGCTCGACGTCGCGCGCCACAACGCCGCGCGCGGGCAGGGCGTCCCGGGCATCTTCGAGTCCGGGCGCGTGTACCTCGCGCAGGACGCCGGCACCCTGCCGCACGAGCACCACGCGCTCGGCGCGCTCGTGCCCGGCGACGTCTTCGCCGCGAAGGGCTACCTCGAGGCGCTGCTGCGCGGCCTGCGGGTGGACGCGTCGTTCTCAGCCGCGCCGCAGCCGTTCCTGCATCCCGGTCGCAGCGCGGCGGTCGCACTCGGCTCCCACCCGCCCGCGGTCGTCGGCTGGGTCGGCGACGTGCACCCGCTCGTCGCGCGCGACTGGGACCTCGAGGCGATCGCGGCGTTCGAGGTCGACCTCGACGCCGTCGTCGCAGCGGCGCGGGTCGTGCCCGCATACGAGGACCTCACCTCGTTTCCGGAGCTGCGCGAGGACATCGCGATCGTCGTCGACGAGACGGTGCCCGCGGCGACGGTGCTCGACGCGGTCCGCGCGGCCGGCGGCAAGCTGCTCGCGCGCGCCGAGGTGTTCGACGTCTACCGCGGCGAGCAGATCGCGCCCGGCCGCACGTCGCTGGCGATCGCGCTGACGTTCCGCGCGCGCGACCGCACGCTGACCGACGAGGACGTGGCGCCCGTGCGCGCGAGGATCGTCGAGCGCCTCGGCGAGCAGCTGGGCGGTGAGCTGCGTGGCTAGCGCGCCGCCGCAGCCGCGCGTGCTGGTCGCCGGCGCCTCCGGGTACACCGGTGCGCTCACCGCGCGGCTCGTCGACCGCCACCCACGCTTCGCGCTCGCTGCCGTCACGAGCCGCAGCGACGCCGGCCGCTCGCTCAGGGAGCTCTATCCGCACCAGCGCGTCGACGCGGTGCTCGAGGAGCTCGACGTCGACCGTCACGCCGACGTCGACGCCGCGATCGTCGCCTACCCGCACGGCGCGTCGGCGCCGGTCGTCGCGGCGCTGCGCGAGCACGGCGTGCGCGTCGTCGACCTGTCCGCCGACTTTCGCCTGCGCGACCGCGACGTGTACGCCGCCTGGTACGGCGAGCACGGCGCGCCGGACCTCTTCGGCTGCGCCGTCTATGGGCTGTCGGAGCTCTACGGCGAGATGCTGGCCGATGCCGATCTCGTCGCCAACCCCGGCTGCTTTCCGATCGCGACCCTGCTGGCGCTCGCGCCGCTGGCGCGCGCGGGCGCGATCGCCGACGTCGTCGTCGACGTGAAGTCAGGCGTGTCCGGCGCCGGTCGCGCGCCGACGGCGCGCACGCACTTCGTGACCGTCGACGAGAACGTCGTCGCCTATGGCGTCGCCGGCCATCGTCACGCGCCGGAGGTCGACCAGGAGCTCGCGGTCCTCGGAGCGCCCGTCACCGCGACCGTCCAGCCGCACCTGCTGCCGATCGACCAGGGCGAGCTCGTCTCGTGCTACGTGACGACGGCCCGCGCCTGGGAGCAGGCCGAGCTCGACGCCGCCTACGAGGCGTGGGCGGCGGCGCATCCGTTTCTCGAGATCTCCGCCGCGCCACCGGGCGTGCGCGACGTGCGCGACACGAACATCTGTGCGCTGCACGTGCGCGCCGACCCGCGCACCGGCAAGGTGCTCGTCTTCTCGGCGATCGACAACCTCTGGAAGGGCTCGGCGTCGCAGGCGATCCAGAACCTCAACCTCATGTTCGGCTACGACGAGACGCTGGGCATCGAGCCGAGGTGAGCCAGGAGTTCTTCGCCTCGCGCTGGGTGCAGCGCCCCGCGCATGTCAGCGACGCTCGCGCCGGGCTGGCGGCCGGCTTTCGCGCCGGCGTCGGCGCCGCCGCCATCAAGCAGTCGGGCGCCGTCGACCTCGGGCTGCTCGTCTGCGACGCCGAGGACGCCGTCAGCGCCGCGCGCTACACCCGCTCGGGCGTCCTCGCCGCGCCCGTGCTCGTGAGCCGCGACGAGACGATCCCCAACGGCATCCGGGCCGTCGTCGCGAACTCCGGCAACGCGAACGCCGCGACGGGCGGGGAGGGACTGCAGGCGGCGCGCGCGATGCAGGCCCAGGCGGCGGAGGCGATCGGCGTCGAGCCCCGCGCGGTCGCGGTCGCGTCGACCGGGGTGATCGGGATCCCGCTGCCGACGGCCGGCCTCGCGGCGGGGATCGCCGACGCCGTCGCTGCGCTCGATCGCGTCGGCGACGAAGCCTTCAACGACGCGATCATGACGACCGACGCGTTTGCCAAGCGCGCGTCGCTCGACGTGCGGCTGCCCT
>JAHWJE010000334.1 GCA_019348575.1 Actinomycetota bacterium
GATCTCGTGAGGGCGCAGCGAGCCGATCGGCGCCTGGAGGTTCGCCCGCGCGGAGGAGCGACCCGATACGCGACCGCCGCGGCAGCCGAACGCATCCCCTGCTGCGCTAGGTTCGCTCCCGTGCCGCCCGACGACGCCTACGCAGCCGCCGGCGTATCGATCGCCTCCAGCGACGCGGGCGTGCGCGCGCTCGTCGACGTGCTGCGCACGATCGAGAGCGGGCGGCCGAGCCGCTCGCTGCTGGGCTCGGGCCACTATGCGAGCGTCCTGCGCGTCGCCCCCGACCTCGCGATCGCGCTGTCGACCGACGGCGTCGGCTCCAAGCTCGTCGTCGCCGAGCAGACCGGCCGGCTCGGGACCGTCGGGATCGACTGCGTCGCGATGAACGTCAACGACCTCGTCTGCGTCGGCGCCGAGCCGCTGGCGATGCTCGACTACCTCGCCGTCGAGCAGCCCGACCCGGTCGCGCTGGCGCAGATCGCCCGCGGGCTGAAGCTCGGCGCCGAGGACGCGGGAATCGAGATCCCCGGCGGCGAGCTCGCCGTCCTGCCCGAGCTGATCCGCGGCCATCCGAGCCCGCACGGCTTCGACCTCTGCGGCGCCGCGTTCGGCACCGTCGCGCCCGACGCGATCGTCACCGGGGCCACGATCGCGCCCGGCCAGGCGCTGATCGGGCTGCCGTCCAGCGGCCTGCATTCGAACGGCTACACGCTCGCCCGCCGCGCCCTGCTCGAGCAGGGACAGCTCGCGCTCGACGACAGGCCGTCCGAGCTCGGCGGCGCGTCCGTCGCCGACGCGCTGCTCGAGCCGACGATCATCTACGTGCGCGCGGTGCTCGAGCTGCTGGCCTCGCCGGTCGACGTGCACGGCCTCGCGCACATCACGGGCGGCGGGCTGGCGAACCTCCTGCGCCTCAACGGCGGCGTCGGCTTCGCGATCGAGGCGCCGCTGCCCGTGCCGCCGGTGTTCAGGCTGATCGCCCGCTGCGGCGAGGTCGACGAGGCCGAGATGTGGGACGTCTTCAACATGGGCTGCGGCTTCGTCGCGGTCGTCGCCGACGCCGACGCCGGCGAGGCCGCCGAGCTGCTCCGCGCACGCCATCCCGGCAGCGCGCGGATCGGCACCGTGACCGACCGCGCCGGGCAGATCGAGCGCCCCTAGTCTGCATCGGCGAGACGCACGTGTCCCAGAGGATGCTCGCGCGACGGCCTCGAATAGGAGCTGACGTGCAACACCCGCGACCGACTGCACAATAGAGCGATGCCATCGCCTGTCGGCACGCTGCTCTCCAAGCGCTACCGCCTCGACGCGCAGGTCGGGACGGGTGGCATGTCGACCGTCTACCGCGCCTTCGACACCGTGCTCGAGCGCCAGGTCGCGATCAAGCTCATGCACCGCGAGATCGCCGGCGACTCCGATCAGCTCGAGCGCTTCCGCCGCGAGGCGCGCGCGGTGGCGCAGCTCAACCATCCGCACATCGTGGGCGTCATCGACGCCGGCGAGGAGAGCGAGGACGACGGCTTCGCGACCCCGTACATCGTCTTCGAGTACGTCGAGGGCGAGACGCTCAAGCAGCGCATCCGCCGCAACGGCCGCCTCTCGATCGCCGAGTCGATCGCCTACTCGATCGAGATCGCGCGCGCGCTCGGCGCCGCCCACGAGCGCCACATCGTGCACCGCGACGTCAAGCCCCAGAACGTGCTCATCGACGAGGAGGGCGCCGCGAGGGTCACCGACTTCGGGATCGCCCGCACCCTGCACCAGGAGGGGCTGACCGCCGACGGGCGCGTGCTCGGGACGACGGACTACGTCTCGCCCGAGCAGGCGCTCGGCCATCCGGTCTCCGGCCAGTCCGACCTGTACTCGCTGGGCGTCGTCCTCTTCGAGATGCTCACCGGCGAGGTTCCGTTCAAGGGGGAGAACCAGATCGCCGTCGCGATGAAGCACGTCCGCGAGCAGCTGCCCGACGTGCAGGTCCGCCGGCCGGAGGTGTCCGCCGCGCTGGCCGCCGTGCTCGACCGCGCGACCGACAAGCAGCTCGACCGCCGCTATCCGGACGCGCGCACGATGATCGCCGAGCTCGAGGACGTGCTGGCGATCGAGACGGCACGCACCGGCCAGGTGACCGGCGAGGCGACGACCGTCCTGCGCAGCCTGCCCGAGACCACCCGCAAGCGCGTGCCGCTGCGCGCCCGCAGCTCGACGAAGGCGCTGCTCGGGCTGCTGCTCCTCGTGGTCGCCGGCGCCGGCGGGCTCGCCTACATGGCGGCGCAGCGCGCCGAGCGCGGCACCGGCCCGCGGGAGCACGTCGCGCCGGCGCCGCCGCAGCTCGAGCCGGTCGCGCTCAAGCAGCGCGCGGCGTCCGACTACGACCCGCTCGGCGACAACGGCGAGGAGCATCCGCAGGAGACGAGCGCGGTCGTCGACGGCGACCCGCAGTCGACATGGTCGACGGAGACCTACCACGGCGGCCTGGCGGCGCAGAAGGCGGGCGTCGGGATCGTGCTCGACGCGCCCCCCGGCGTCGCCGCCCGCCAGATCCAGATCCAGACGCCGGCACCCGGCTTCACCGCCGAGGTCTACGTCGCCGAGGACGACCTGCCGCCGACCGTGCCCCACCCAGCCTGGACGAAGCTCGCCGGCCCGACGACGATCGGCGCCGACGAGAAGCTCGACCTCGACACCGCCGGCAACCGCTTCCGCCGCTACCTCGTCTGGATCACGAAGCTCGCGCCGGGCGAGGAGTCGGCCGAGATCTCCGAGATCCTGCTCTTCAAGTGATCGCCGCGGCGCGGCGCGACGGCGGCCGCCTCACGCGCGGTAGCGGCGCTCGTCGGCATGGCGCTCGATCGCCAGCTCGCACAGGCGCTGCACGAGCTGCGCGTACGGCAGGCCGCTGGCCTCCCAGAGCTTGGCGTACACGCTGGTGGGCGTAAAGCCGGGCATCGTGTTGAGCTCGTTGAGCAGCACCGTCTCGCCCTCGACGAAGAAGTCC
>JAHWJE010000335.1 GCA_019348575.1 Actinomycetota bacterium
CGGCACGGCGCGTCGCCGACAACCTGGCACTCCTCGGCATGGAGAACAGCGACCGGGTCCGGGCTGCGGTCGCATCCCTGCTGCCGTCGGACACGCCCGAGCCGGCCGTGGCCGCCACCATCCGCCAGATGCGGCGGCGCTGGCTCGAGCTCTACGGCGACGATCCGTTCTTCGCCGAGGACTGAGCCGACCGTGGGACGACGAGCACTCGCCTGGGCATTGATCCTCTACGGCCTCGCCGGCCTCGTCCTCGTCATCGCCGGGGGCGCCATCGGCCTTGACACGGCGAGCCGCATCGAGCGGCTGGCATCCGACGCCGACGGGACGCTCGCCGCCGCGGCGCGGCTCGCGGCGCGGCTGCAGCGCCACGGCACCGTCGGCCTGTCCTCCTTCTACGCCGATCCGGCGGAGCTCGGGCGAGCCGTGCAGGAGGCCGAGCTCGTGCTCGACGTCCTGACCGTGTCGGGCGAGCCGATCGCCGAGGACATCAACCAGGGCACGTACCGGCTGCTGTTCCGGGTGCTCGCCTCCCATCCCGAGGAGGTGCGTTCCTTCTACGAGGACACCGTGGCGCCGGTCGTGCGCTACGACGACCAGTACCGCACCGATCTCGTCGGCACGCTCGAGGCGTACCTCGCGGCGAACTGCCATATGAGCGCGACGGCGGCGGCGATCCACGCGCATCGCCACACGGTCGCCTACCGGCTGGAGCGCGTGCGCGACCTCACCGGGCTGGACCCGATGCAGTCAGAGGACCGCGAGCGGCTCGGGCTGGGGCTGAAGGCCTACCGCATCATCGCGCCGCGCCTGCCGCGCTGAGGACGCACGCCGGCCGTCTGCGCGAGCGCCTGCGCAGAGGCGCTTGGCCTCGTCCTCGCAGATCGGGTCGCGTATGCACGACGAGGATCCAGCCCGCGCGTCGCGACCTACTCCTGTCGCCGGATCGCTCCGGTGCGCGGATCGACGCGCGCCCCGATCGGCCTGTCGGTGACGCGCACGCCGATCGAGCCGCGCGCCTCACCGCCGCGCGCGAGCTCGATCCGGCCGCTGCCGGCGAGCGCCGGCGCGATCTCGTAGGTCAGCTCGTGCGCGCCCGCGACGACGGGCGTCACCTGCCAGCGCAGCGTGGCCGTCTCGGCGGGGTCCAGCCGCCCGGCGGTCCACGTGTCCTCGAAGGCCGTCGTCGCGCCCGCCGGAGCGCGATCGACGATCCACAGGTCGCGGCCGAGGTCGGCCTCGCGCGGGCCGCCCGAGCGATCGCTGAAGCCGCGGACGGTGAGCGTGAGGTTCGGGATCGCCTCCTCGCCGGCGTTGCGGACGCTGATCACGAGCGTGCTGCGCTGCGCGAGGTGCTGCTCGGGCGCAAACGACGCGCGCCGGACCTCGACCCTGTAGCTGCCGCCGGGCAGATCGGCGTCGCGCCGGTCGCCGCCCCCGCAGCCCGTCGGCGCAAGCAGCGCGGCGGCCGCCGCGGCGCATCCGCACAGGTTCGCCCGGGTCCTGCTCAAAGCGGCGCCAACGTAGCACGCGCGCGAGCACCGGCTGCGCTGTCCGCCACCTGGCGCCGTAGCGAGTGGCGGCGCTACCCCGGTTCACCTAGGCTCACGGCGGCGGTGGGAGAGCGGCGCAGTCCGGGAGCAGCGAGGAGACCAAGACCCCATGGTTCGCAACGTCGCCGATCGAGCGTTTCTTCCGACGAAGAGCCTGCTCGAACAGGTCGGGGACATGATGATGCTGACGGGCCGCACGATCGTGTCCGCCGTGCGCCCGCCGTACCCGTACGGCGGTGAGTTCGTCAGCCAGTTTCTCTTCGCGCTGAAGCTCTGCTGGTTTCCGCTGCTCGTGTCGACGGTCGCCTTCGGCTACGGCGCGCCTGGCCTGCAGGCCGCGAACTTCCTCGTCCTGTTCGGGGCGATCGACCGGCTCGGCGGGTTCTTCGTGCTCGCATCGATCCGCGAGTTCGCGCCGTTCGTCACCGCGATCGTGCTGGCCGGCGTGGCGGGGACGGCGATCACGGCCGATCTCGGCGCGCGCAAGATCCGCGAGGAGCTCGACGCGCTGCAGGTGCTCGGCGTCGACCCGATCAAGAACCTCGTCGTGCCGCGCTTCCTCGCGCTGATGCTCGTGACCGGCCTGTTCAACGTCTACGCGCTGCTCTTCGGCGTCTTCTCGGGCGTGCTCGCGACGCTCGTCAACGGCGCGCCGCTGGGCGGCTTCTGGGCGACGTTCTTCGGGCAGGCGTCGCTGACGGACCTGTGGGGCTCGACGCTGAAGACGACCCTCTTCGGGGCGATCATCGCGATCGTCTGCTGCTACAAGGGCATGACGGCATCAGGCGGGGCCGAGGGAGTCGGCCGCGCGGTCAACCAGGCGGTCGTGATCGCCTTCCTGGGGATCTTCGCGTTCAACTACGTCTTCACCCAGACGTTGCTGGCGACCAACCCCGAGCTTGCCAACCTGCGCTGATGGCGGCCGGCTGGACAGCGGTTCCGCGCGAATGGATCGCCAACGCCGGCGGGATCGCCAAGTTCGCGGGCCGGATCATGGGGGAGGTCTACGGGCTGCGCGTGTTTCGCTTCCTCGGCGAGGCGCTGCGGCAGGCCGGGATCCTGATCGTCTCCTCGACGCTCGTCATCTGGGGGCTCGTGTTCATCATCGGCCTGCAATGCGGGATCGAGGGCGCCTACTTCAACCGCTCGGTCGGCAATCCCGCCTACGCCGGCGTGTTCGCCGCCTGGTGCGACCTGCGCGAGCTCGTGCCCTACGCCTTCGGCTACATGATGGCCGCGAAGGTCGGCACCGGCATCGTCGCCGAGCTCGGGTCGATGCGGATCTCCGACGAGATCGACGCGCTCGAGGTGATGGGCATCAGCTCGATCACGTTTCTGTGCGCGACGCGGCTGTTCGCCGCCTGGCTCGTGCTGCCGTTCGTCTACCTCGCGTCGATCGGCGCCGGCTTTCTGGCGTCCTACGTCGCGGTCG
>JAHWJE010000336.1 GCA_019348575.1 Actinomycetota bacterium
CGCCGGCCGGTCCTAGTGGTCCCGCATGGCGAAGCTCTCCGACAGCGCAAGCACCGACATCGACGCCCCCATCGACGCCGTCTGGCGGATCGTCCAGGACGTCGCCGGCTGGCCGGCGTGGCAGGCCACGCTCGGCTCGCTGGAGATCCTCGAGCAGGACGGCGACGGGCGCGCGTCGCTGTGCGCCGTCGAGTTCGACGCGAAGGTGACGAAGATCAAGATGAGGCTTGCGTGCTCGTATTCCGCCCCGGAGCGGATGACCTTCGAGCGCATCTCGGGTGACCTCGCGTCGCTGTCGGGCTCGTGGCGGCTGCAGGACCTCGGCGACGCGCGCACGAAGGCGACCTACCAGCTCGACGTCAACCCCGGCCGCGTCCTGAGCTTCTTCCTCGACAAGGAGCGCGTCGGCAAGCTGCGCGAGGCGCTCGTCGACGTCCGCCCCGGCGAGCTGAAGGCGCGCGCCGAAGCGCGCTAGCCGGCGATCGGCTCGCGCTCCCACCCGGCGCGGGCGCGATCGAAGTCCCTCCAGAGGTCGTCCGACGGACCGCCGGCGGGTTGTGGCGGAGCGGGCGGCTCGGGGCGCTTGCGCGGTCCGCCGCCGCCATCCTCACCCTCGTCCTCGTCGTCGGTCCTGGGCGAGAAGCGCGACGCCAGCGCGTACCACACAGACGCGCCGACGATCAAGATCGCCACGCAGCCGACGATCCCCGAGGCAAACCAGTGACCCAAGAACGAGAGCGTGATCGCGACGCTCATCGCCAGGCCGCCGCCGCACGCCAGCGTCGTCCGCGCCCGCCGCATCCGGCGCGACGCGCCCTCGGGCAGCGGGGTGAGCACGGCCAGCGAAAGGCCGAGGGCGACGACGTACAGGACGGCGTTGAGGACGAGCACCATCTCGGAGATCATCGTTCCCGGCCGCGCGCGGCTCAAATCACGCAACGCGCGCTCGAACGGCCGTCCGGCGACCGGCTCCAACGGCGCGAACGGCCTTGCCACCTGGCTCCCGGCACTGGCCGACGCGCGGCTCTCAGGCCCCGTGCGCGGTCGCCGGGAACTGCTCGAGCACCCATTCCTCGCCGAGCACCGGGCGCCGGTAGGAGCGCCCGCCGACGCGCACGTAGTCCCCGGTGCGCGGGTTGAGCGGCAGGTCGCGCTCGATCGGGTACCAGGCGTTGTGCTGCTCGATGAGCGTGTTGAGCTCCTCGAACTGCCAGCTGCGCGCGCAGTCGCGCCAGCGCGCGGCGAACAGCTCCGGCTCTCCGGCGCACTCGCCCTGCAGCGCGCGGTAGGCGCGCCCCAGGCGGCGGCGCTCGCGCGCGATGCCGGCGTCGATCTCGCCGACGCGCTCCATCCAGCGCGGGCGCACCCCGGCCTTCAGGTACGCCTCGATCGTGCGCTGGCCCTGTGCTGCTCGGCTTGACAGCGGCTTGCCCTTGCCGGACTGCTCGTCGAGGTCCTGCCCGACGATCCGCTCGACCGGCGAGCGTCGTTCGTCGTCGTACTGACGCATCGCTTGAACGCTAGAGGATCCTCATTCGTACACGACGAGGTCCGGCGGCGGGCGCAGCTGCAGCACGGCTCCGGGCGACATGAGGTTCGTGTCCTCGTCGTAGAAGAGCTTGAAGCCGTCGTGGAAGCGGGTCAGCTCCGACGTGAACTGGGTGTACTTCGAGATCTTGTTGGGGCGGTCGCCGAAGCCGTCGACGTTCATCGTCATCGCGAGCCCGCGGCGCTTGGCGACACGCTCCTTGTTCTGGATCATCCCGCTCGTGAACTGGTGCACGACGAAGAGCTTCTCGGGCAGGTTGCGGTCGGCCACGATGCGCGCGACGTAGTCAGAAACCGCGTTGACCTCGTCGGCGGTGACCGAGCCGATGACCTTGCCCGGCACCTCGCCGGGCCCGACGCGCCATTCGGGATCGAGCGCGATCCCGACATCGGGCTCGCGCAGCCAGCGCTCGAGCCGCTGGACCTCGCTGAGGAAGTCGCCGCGCCCGGGCTGGATGTCGAGCACGAGCAGCGCCTTGGCCTTGCGCGCGGCACGCAGGTAGCGCGCGATCACCGCGTTCGGCTGGTGCATCCGGTACAGCCCGTCGTCGCCGGGGTGGGCGGCGGCGATCGTCGAGATGAGCTCGAACGCGGGCAGCACCGGGCGCGTCTTCTTCGCATAGCCGCGCGCGACGCGCCTCAGGCGCCGGCCCGCCTGCGCCGGCGTGCCGACGCCCAGCGCCCCGAGCGCGTCGTCCTGCGGCGCGCCGTAGAACGCCACCACGCGGAAGTCGGGGAAGATCCGGTGCCCGCCGCGCGGGAGCTCCGGCGGTACCTCGGCCGCCGCGCGCTCCTGGGTCGGCCCGGCGCCCGCCTGCACGGGCGCCTCGCCGCCGCACGAGCGCACCGCCAGGAAGGCGAGGATGAGGATCCCCGCGAGACCTGCGAGCGCGGTTGCGCGGCGCCGGCGATAGACGTGGGCCGGCTCGGTCACACCGACATCCTGCCTCGTTTGCCGAGAAAAGGACAGCTGGGCTCAGTGATCGTCGCGCCGCTGCCGATGAGGGCGGCGTGCAACACCGGTACGAGCGCATCGCGATCGAGACGCCGCGCCACCGCATCGTCGGCGTCGCGACGCTGGCGAGCGACGGCTATCGCAGCCGGCTGTCAGATCTCCTCAACGCACCCGAGCGCGACTTCATCGCGCTGACGGACGCCACGGTGACGACGCTTGACGGCGACCACGAGGTCGCCCACCACGACTTCATCGCGGTGCACCGCCAGCACGTGGTCTTCGCCGTCTCGGTCGGCGAAGTGCAGGGGCCGCGCGCCGACGGCGGCGCGGCCTGAGCGGACTCGCCTCGACTCGCCTCAGCACACGCGGACCTCGCCGGCGAGCCCGAACGGCGCGACGAGCTCGATCCGGTCACCGCTCCAGAACGCGCCCGGATCGTAGAAGCTCGCCGCGCGCTCGTCGGGCACCAGGCCATGTGCTGATAG
>JAHWJE010000337.1 GCA_019348575.1 Actinomycetota bacterium
GGAAATCAACCTCGGCGTGGTGCTCTCGAAGCGACTGTCGGTGATGGGGTCGACGGTGCGCGCTCGCACGACGCAGGAGAAGGCGCTCCTCATGCGCCGCCTGGTGGACGAGGTGTGGCCGGGGTTCGCGGACGGCACGCTGCGGCCGGTGATCGACCGCGTCCTGCCGCTGGAACGCGTTGCCGACGCGCACGCGGCGCTCGAGGCCGGGCAGGAGACCGACGCCGCGCATCGCGTGGCCGGCCGCCTCGCGGCCCGCCGTGGCCAGGGCAAGATGGCGTTCCTGGACCTCGTCGACCGCTCCGGGCGACTGCAGCTGCAGGCGCGCCAGGACGTGCTCGGCGAAGCGCTGCACGAGCGGCTGCTCACGCAGGTCGACCTGGGCGACATCATCGGCGTCGACGGCACCGCGCTGCGCACGCGGCGCGGCGAGATCTCGCTGCGGATCGAACGCTTCACCGTCCTGGCGAAGTCGCTGCGCCCGCCGCCCGAGAAGCACCACGGCCTGCAGGACGTCGAGACGCGCTACCGCCGGCGCGAGCTCGACCTGATGGCCAACGAGGAGGCGCGCGAGCTGTTCGTCGCGCGCGCGGCGATCATCACCGCGATCCGCGGATTCCTCGACCGCGAAGGCTTCATCGAGGTCGAGACACCGATCCTGCAGCCGCTCTACGGCGGCGGGCACGCGCGCCCGTTCGTGACGCACCACAACGCGTTGGATCGCGACCTGTACCTGCGGATCGCGACCGAGCTGTACCTCAAGCGCTGCATCGTCGGCGGCCTCGAACGCGTCTACGAGATCGGCAAGGACTTCCGCAACGAGGGGTTGTCGACGAAGCACAATCCCGAGTTCACGGTGCTGGAGTTCTACGAGGCGTACGCCGATTACAACGACGTCGCCGACAGGCTCGAGCACCTCGTGGCATCCGCGGTGCAGCAGGCCGGATCAACCGGCGCGATCGACTTCACGCCGCCTTGGCGGCGCATCACGCTGCGCGACGCGATCCTCGAAGCCAGCGGTGTCGACTTTCGCGCCCACCGCGGGCGCGAGGCGCTCGCAGCGGCGATCGGCGACCGTCTGCCGACACAAGGGCGCACATGGCCCCAACTCGTCGACGACCTGCTGAGCACGTTCGTTGAGCCGACGCTTCAGCAACCGACCTTCCTCATGGACTATCCCGTCGAGATGTCGCCGCTGGCCAAGGCGCATCGCTCCGAGGCGGGCCTCGTCGAGCGCTGGGAGGCCTTCTGCGGCGGTACCGAGATCGCCAACGCGTTCACCGAGCTCAACGATCCGGACGAGCAGCGCGCGCGCTTCGAGGCGCAGGCACGCTATGCCGCTGAGGGCGACGAGGAGGCGGCGCCCTACGACGAGGTCTTCGTCGAGGCCCTGGAATACGGCATGCCGCCTACCGGAGGGGTCGGACTGGGTATAGACAGGCTCGTCATGGCGCTACGGGATCGATCGTCCATCCGCGAAGTCGTGCTGTTTCCGGCAATGCGCGACTGATGCGTGAGCGGTGCAACATCTGGGCACCCACCGCGTTGGTAGACTGGCCCATGTCCGCCTTCTGTCCCCGACCCCTCATCCGTTTCGTTCGCGGAGCCGAAAGGATGAACACCGTCGGGCAAATCGCCGTACGTAGAAGCACATCCGGACCACGCAAGCACCGAGGCTAGAGGCCCCGTCCCAGCAGGAAGGATCAAGCAGCATGTTCGAGCGATTCACAGAGCGAGCCCGTCAGGTGGTCGTTCTCGCGCAGGAAGAGGCGCGCACGCTCAAGCACAACTACATCGGGACCGAGCACATCCTGCTCGGCCTCCTCCGTGAGGAGGAAGGCCTCGCCGCGCGGGTCCTCGAGAGCCTCGACATCACCGTCGAGCGCGTGCGCGCCCAGGTCGTCCGGATCGTCGGTTCTGGCGAAGAGGTCACGTCTGGGCAGATCCCGTTCACGCCGCGTGCGAAGAAGGTCCTCGAGCTTGCGCTGCGCGAGGCGCTGAGCCTCGGGCACAACTACATCGGCACCGAGCACATCCTGCTCGGGCTCGTTCGCGAGAACGAGGGCGTCGCCGCGCGGATCCTGCTCGACTTCGACGCGGACTCCGAGAAGATCCGCAACGAGGTCATCCGCATGCTCTCGGGCCCCGGTGGGCGCCGCCAGAGCGCGGGCGCGGGCAGCGGTGCGAGCGCCTCGGGCACGGGTGCGCCGGGCGAGGGCAAGAAGTCCTCCAAGCTGCTCGACCAGTTCGGCCGCAACCTCACGAAGCTCGCCGAGGAGGGCAAGCTCGACCCCGTCGTCGGGCGCGCCACCGAGATCGAGCGGATCATGCAGATCCTCTCGCGGCGCACGAAGAACAACCCCGTCCTCGTGGGCGAGCCGGGCGTCGGCAAGACCGCCGTCGTCGAGGGCCTCGCCCAGCGGATCACGACCTCCGACGTGCCGGAGCTGCTGAAGGGCAAGCAGATCTACACGCTGGACCTCGCGGCCCTCGTGGCCGGGTCGAAGTACCGCGGCGAGTTCGAGGAGCGCCTCAAGAAGGTGATGAAGGAGATCACCCAGCGCGGCGACATCATCCTGTTCATCGACGAGCTGCACAACCTCGTCGGCGCCGGCGCGGCCGAGGGCGCGATCGACGCGGCCTCGATCCTCAAGCCGGCGCTCGCCCGCGGCGAGCTGCAGACGATCGGCGCCACGACGCTCGAGGAGTACCGCAAGTACCTCGAGCGCGACAGCGCGCTGGAGCGCCGTCGACGACGTCGAGGACCACCCGGACCGTGAGCCGGCCCGCCGTCACCGGGACGACCGCGGAGGTCACGATCTCGTAGGGGAACGTGCCGGTGGCGGACCACGCGAACTGCAGGGCACCGGTGGCCTGATCGACCATCTCGGTGGGCATCGGCGGCGCGCCGACTCGAATCTTGAGTCTTGCGACCTGACAGCACAGCTCGTCGAACCAGGGCTCCGGCATGCGCTGC
>JAHWJE010000338.1 GCA_019348575.1 Actinomycetota bacterium
GACAGCGTGGATCGCGAGTCGCCGGCCTGAGTTCCCTCGACCCAAGATCCGCGAGAGCCGGCCCGTACGGGCCGGCTCTTCGCTATCGGTCCTCGAGCGTCAGCTGGAGGCGCCACGCGGCTTGCGTGCCGATCGGAAGCGGCCCCAGATGCCCTGCGGCTCCTCCCCATTCTCGGACGGCGCCGCGCTCTGGGAGCTGGTCTCGTCCGACTTGCGGCTGGTCCGGCGGCGAGCCGGCTTGGGCTCGGCGGTCGGCTCGGCGGCCGGCTCCTCCTCGGGCGGAGGCTTCGGGGGAGCGAAGTCCCTCGTCCAGAAGACGGCGTGAACGGTACCGTCCGGGGTGACGGCCAGCGCGGGGTAGTCGCCGCCCCGTTCGTCACTCACGTCGACCGGCTCGGCGAAGGTTCTTCCCCCGTCATCAGATGCCGCCACCACCGTGCGCAGCTTCCTCGTGTCGTCCGTCAGATCGCCCTGGCGCCAGCCCAGGTACACCCTCGAGGGATCCTCGGGGTCGACCGCAAGCATCGGGCCCTTGTTCTCTCCGTCGGCAGGCAGCTTGGCGGGAGGCCTGGCCGGCGCCTCTGCGCCGATGAAGACGGTGGTCGTCTCAAACGAGCGCCCGCCCTCGTCGGAGCGATCGGTGAGATCGTGCGGGACCTCGTCGAGGAAGCGCGAGCGCATGCCGTACTGCGTCGCGCCGAAGACGGCGCGCCGCCGCGCGCTCGTCATGTACAGCGAGCGCATCGCGCGGGTGATGCCGACATAGGCCAGCCGGCGCTCCTCCTCCAGGCCGCCCTCGTCGAGCGCCCGCGAGTGCGGGAACACGCCCTCCTCCATCCCCGCGATGAAGACGATCGGGTACTCCAGGCCCTTGGCGTTGTGGATCGTCATCAGCGTGACCAGGCCCTCGTCGTCGGTGCGCGTGTCGGCGTCGGCGACGAGCGCGATCTGCTGCAGGAAGACGTCGAGCGTGTCCTCGTCCTCCTCGGCGCCGGCGTCGAACTCGCGCGCGACCTCGATCAGCTCGGCGAGGTTCTCCTCGCGCCCCTGCGCCTCGATCGTGCGCTCGGCCTTCAGCGCGTCGACGTAGCCCGTCTCGTGCAGCAGCGACTCGAGCAGGTCGCCGACGGGCACGCGCTGCTCGACGCGCTCGCGCAGCGCGTGCATCGTGTCCATGAAGCGGCCCAGCGCGCGCACGGCGGCGGTGCCGAGGCCGGGCACGGCCGCGGCGTCGGCGGCGGCGTCCCAGACGCTGATGCCCATCGAGTCGGCGAACGCGACCAGGCGCCCGAGCGATGTCTGGCCGATCCCGCGGCGCGGCGAGTTGACGATCCGCTGGAACGACACGACGTCCTGCGGGTTGCCGAGCACCGTCAGGTAGGCGATCGCGTCCTTGATCTCGGCGCGCTCGTAGAACTTCGTGCCGCCGATCACCTGATAGGAGATGTCACGCCGCACGAGCGTGTCCTCGATGACGCGCGACTGCGCGTTGGTGCGGTAGAAGACGGCGATCTCCGCCCGGCTGGCGCCCTCGTCGACGAGCCGCTCGATCTCGCCCACGACGTAGCGCGCCTCGGCGTGCTCGTCGTCGAGCTCGCGGATGCGGATCGGCTCGCCGTCGCCATGGTCGGTCCACAGCGACTTGCGCTTCTGGTCGCGGTTGTGCGCGATCACCGCGTTGGCGGCGCTGAGGATCGTCTGCGTCGAGCGGTAGTTCTGCTCGAGCTTGACGACGTGTGCGTCGGGGAAGGTCTCCTCGAAGTCGAGGATGTTGCTGATGTCCGCGCCGCGAAAGCCGTAGATCGAGTTGTGGGTCAGCAAGCCGTTGGCGATGAAGTTGTGTGTTCCTTCGATATTGAGGTCGTAGACCGGCCCGTCGAGCACGAGTCGCTCGACCCGCTCGACCGTGTCGTAGCCGCCGTGTTCGTCGAACATCACCATCCCCGGCCGCACTGAGCTCGCGGTGGTGAACGGCAGCGAGTTGCCCTGCGCCGTGGCGCCGTCGTTGCCGCCCAGCCGCGCGACCGAATGCAGGGTCACATCCAGTACCGAGCCGATGCGGTCGGCGACGTCGAGCATACGGCCGGCGTCCTGGAAGCAGGACTCGTAGCGCCATCCGCGCGAGTTGTGGCGCGCCGGCCTGACCGACAAGCCGATGCTCTCGAGCGCCTCCCGCCCGTCGTCGTCATATCCGAAAAGGCTCAGGCGGTGCATCGCAGTCCGGCCACGGCGGTCACCGCAGAGGCATGCGACAAGTCGGCGCCGGCGAACCGCATGCGTCTGCGGCGAATGGTGTGGCCGCGACCACAGCAGTCCCTGATCCTCGAGCAACGCAACCGCCGTGCGCTCCGTGTCGACGCCGGCGAACACGTCGTCGATGAGCTGCTGGTTACCGACGAGGCTGTTGGCGAGCTTGGTCTTGCGCGCCATGAACGGAAGCGTCGGCAGCCCGTATCGCAGCGACAGCAGCGCCTCGGCGGCACGAGCTTCGGCGTCGCTCTCATGAGTCGAGATGACCCATGCCCCGTCGGCACTCTCGCCGACGCAACGCATCGTGAAGCCCATCACCGGCTTCGTCTGGCCGCGCGTGTAGGTGCGCGAGGTACCGACCCGATAGCCCTTGCCCGCCTTGTGCATCAGATAGGTCATGTGCAGCTGGGGGCTCTCGCCGACCTTGTAGCCCGCGAAGTGGACGTGCTCGGGGGTCGAGACAATCCGACGCCCGCTCGCCATCGTTATCGCCACGCCGGTGCGCCGGTCGTCGCTCTTGAAGGTCGCCGTCACGCGCGCAGGCCGGAAGTCCCCGCTGCCGTAGCACGACATCACCTCGTCATCTGCCGAGACCACCTCGATCGGCTTCAGCGTTCCGTCGGCCATCGTCACCCGCGTGCCGGCGACGAGGCACTGCGCGTCATCACCGACCACCGCCAGGTTGCGGTGCTCCTCCCCGAGCAGCTGCAGCCAGCGGTACTG
>JAHWJE010000339.1 GCA_019348575.1 Actinomycetota bacterium
GAGATCGAGATCGAGGTCGACGCGATCCTCCTGCAGCTCGGCTTCAAGACCGCGCTCGGCCCGCTCAAGGACTGGGGCCTGGAGATCTCCAAGGGCGCGATCGTCGTCGACGCCCTGATGCGCACGAACCTGCCGGGCGTCTGGGCCTGCGGCGACATCACGACGTTCGAGGGCAAGCTCAAGCTCATCGCGACCGGGTTTGCCGAATCGGCGATCGCGGTCGCGCAGGCCGTCCACTCCTTCCGGCCGGAGATGAAGATCCAGCCGAAGTACTCGACGAACACCGGCGTGCCGGGCGGCGCCGGCGGCCAGCCCTGACGCACCGGGTCTAGCGACCGCCCGGCTGCCAGCCGGTGACGACCGCGGACGGCGCGATGCCGTCGGCGAGCTGCGGGTCGGCGACGGGTGCGCCCGCGGCGAGGGTCAGCGGGATCACGCCCGCCCACACGTCGAGCTCGAGGTCCTCGTCGTCGTCGACCGGCGGGCCGCTGCGCGCCTTGGCGGACGCCTCGTCGAGCTTCATGGCGAGCACGCGCGTGCCCTTCAGCTCCTTCGCACTGGGCCGGCGAACCTCGTCCCAGCGGCCGGGGACGAGCTTCTCGGTGAAGGCTTCCAGCGCGACCAGCAGCTCGGCCGGATCGTCGACGGCGCGCGCCTGTCCGAGCACGACCACCGAGCGGTAGTTCATCGAATGGTGAAACGCCGACCGCGCGAGCACCATCGCGTCGACGAGCGTCACGGCGAGGCAGGCAGGCTCGCTCGCGGTCAGCGTGCGGATCATGCGACTCGCCGCCGAGCCGTGGACGTAGACCGTGTCGGCGACGCGCGCGTGCAGCGTCGGTATGACGTACGGCTGGCCGTCGACCGCGAAGCCGAGGTGGGCGACGAGGCCCTCGTCGAGGATCGCGTCGATCGTGCGGCGGTCGTACGCGGCGCGCGCGGGGGCGCGGCGCACGCGTGAGCGTGGTGTTGGGGCGGTTGCCATCGAGATGGGCACGATACGAGCAGATTGGTCTGTTGCGAAGGACCAATCTCCTGCGAGAATCAAGGTCCAATGGATCTGCACATCGATCTGGAGCGCGCTGCGGGCGCGACGCTGCGCGCGCGTGTCGAGAACGCGCTGCGCGACGCGATCCGGAGCGGCCTGCTGGCGCCGGGCGCGCGGCTGCCGCCCACGCGCGCGCTCAGCGCGCAGCTCGGCGTCTCGCGCGGCGTCGTGGTCGAGGCCTATGCGCAGCTCGTGGCGGAGGGGTACCTGCGCGCCCGACAGGGATCGGGGACGGCGGTCGCAGCGGCCGCCGGCGCGCCGGCGACGGCGCCCGTGCGCGCGCCCGCCGCGCCGCCGATACGCCACGACCTGAGCCCGTTCGTCCCGGCGCTGTCCGCGTTTCCGCGCGACGCCTGGCGCGCCGCGCTCAACCGCGCGCTGCGCAGCGCGCCCGACGAACGCCTCGGACTGCCCGATGGCGCCGGCCTGCCCGAGCTGCGCGCGGCGCTCGCGAGCTACCTCGCGCGGTCGCGCGGCGTGCGCGCGGACGCCGGCCAGGTCGTCATCTGCAACGGGCTGCGCCAGGGGATCGGACTGCTCTGGGCGACCCTCGCGGCGGGCGGCGCGCAGCGGGTCGCCGTCGAGCGTCCCGGCTGGCGCGGCATCGCGGAGACGGCGCAGGACGCAGGTCTCGATGCCGTCGGCGTCGCCGTCGACGCGCAGGGCCTCGTCGTCGAGCGGCTCGCCGCGCTCGAGCGCGTCGACGCGGTCGCGGTCGCTCCGGCGCATCAGTATCCGACCGGTGCGGTCATGCCGCCGGCGCGGCGCGCTGCGCTCGTCGCCTGGGCGCAGGCGCACGGCGCGCTGATCGTCGAGGACGACTACGACGCCGAGTACCGCTACGACCGCGAGCCGATCGGCTCGATCCAGGGCCTCGCGCCGCAGCACGTCGCCTACGGCGGGTCGGCGAGCAAGTCGCTCGCCCCCGGGATCCGCCTGGGCTGGCTCGTCGTCCCGCCCCAGCTCGTCGAGCCGATGGCCGCGCTGCAGCGCCGCCGCGGGGGCATGCCGGCGGCGCTCGACCAGCTCGCGCTCGCCGACCTCATCGAGCGCGGCGAGCTCGACCGTCATCTGCGCAGTCAGCGCCGCCGCTACCGGCGCCGGCGCGACGCGCTGCTCGACGCGCTGGCGACCCGGCTTCCGGAGGTCGAGATCGAGGGAGCGGCGGCGGGGCTGTTCGTGGTCCTGCGCCTGCCTCCGCGCGTCATCGAGGAGGCGGTTGTGCGCCACGCGCGGGCCGTCGGTGTGACGCTCGAGGGTGGCGGCGGCCCGGAACCCTCTGTCGTGGTCGGGTACGCGAACCTCGCGGAGGCCGGCATCGCGTCTGCCGTCGAGGCACTGGCGGCGTGCGTGCGGGCGGCGGGATCGCGCAGGTGAACCAGACGGGGACCGCTGGTGGACCCGCCGACTGTGGCGCTCGTGAGGCGATGCACGTCAGTGCGGTCGCCTGAGCGTCCGACGGGGCGCTCAGTGATGCTCGGCCCGTCGCCCGCAGCGTTTGCGCTGGCTTGGTCTGGGGGTACCGCGCCGTGCGGCTTGCACATCAATACCGAACACGAGAGAGAGACGGACATGGACGCTGACGAGACGCAAGAGCGAATCCATGCACTGGAGACCGCGCAGGCCACGCAGGCCGCTACGACCGCCGGTATGGAGGCAACGCAGACGGCTACCACGGCCGGCCTGCAGGCCGCTCAGGCTGCAGCGCAGGCCGGCACATGGGCCGTCATGGCCACTGGCTTTGTCAGCCTGATCGTCGGCTTGTTCTTGGGGATGGCGATCGCCCGAAACTGACCGTAGTCGTTCGCCGTGGAACGCCAGAGGCAGCGGCCAGCGCCGCCGACGGGGTTTCCGTTCCGCTGAGGGACTCCTAGCGTCCCACTGGGCGGGCCACCGCTGGGGGACCCTAGAAGTGTCGTGCTC
>JAHWJE010000033.1 GCA_019348575.1 Actinomycetota bacterium
GGGACGACGCCGGAGCCGGCGCCGGAGGCGCAGCTCAAGCCGGAGGAGCCGGCCGTGGAAGGCGCCCAGGGCGCGGACGCGGTCGAAGGCGACGCCCCGGGCGCGGCGGCGCCCGCCGAATCAACCGACGCCGGCGCGGCGCCGGCGGCCGAAGCCGAACCGACGCCCTCGGAACCGCCGGCGGAACCGGCCCCCGCCAACCCGGCGACCACCGAATCGACCGAACCGGCGCGCGACGCCGGCGGCGACCGCGACGGCGAAGCGGGCCGCGGGGAACTGTCGCCCGAGGAGCGCGCCCGCCGGGCGGCCGAGCTCGAGCCGGTCGCCGAGGCGCTCGTCCGTGTGGCGGCACCGACCGCGGGCGATCGCGTGCTTGATGTCGCGTGCGGGACCGGCAACGCGGCCTTGCTCGCCGCCGCCCGTGGAGCCGACGTGGTCGGCGTGGACTCCTCTAAGCGGCTCATCGCCCTCGCCAGGCAGCGAGCTCAGCAGGCGGGCCTGTTCCCTGAGTTCCTGGTGGGCGACGCGCTTGTGCTTCCGGTCGGCGACGGGGGGTTTGACGTTGTCCTGTCGGTCTTCGGCGTCATCTTCGCGGCTGATCCCGCCCAGGCGATGAGCGAGGTCGCCCGCGTGCTGCGCTCCGATGGCCGTGCGTACATCACTGCGTGGGTCCCGTCCGGACCGATCAACGCGATGCTCACCGTCTTCGGTCGTGCGGTCGGACGAGCGACCGGCGCCTCGCCGCCCAAGCGCTTTGCCTGGTCGGATACCGACGCGGTCCGCTCGATCGCCGAACCGGCTGGATTGCTGGTCAGCACGACGCGCGGCGAGCTCGAGATCCGCGCGCCGTCGCCGGAGGCGTACGTCGCTGCGGGCCGCGAGCACCCGATGGGCGTCGATGCGTGGCCGATGCTCGAACGAAGCGAAGACGTGGAAAGGCTGCGCGAGGAGATGCTCCAAGCGCTCGCCGCCGGCAACGAGGATCCGCCCCGGCTGCTGATCCGCAGCCCCTACGTCGTCCACGAGCTGCGGCCAGTCCCGTAGCCTCTAAGCAGCTTGCAGCGCGCGGGCGGCGTAGAAGCCGAGCGCCGCCGCGAGCAGGCCGCCGGCGATCGTCGCCACGAGGTAGAGGACCGCGAACGACGTGTCGCCGTTGCGGGCGTCGAGGAACACCTGCGCGCTGACCGTGGAGAACGTCGTGAAGCCGCCGCAGAAGCCGACGGCGAGACCGTTGCGGACTGGATCGGAGAGCTGCTCGCTCCACGGGAGCATCGCTCCGAGCAGGAACGAGCCGCCCGTGTTGATCGCGAAGATCACCCAGGCGTGGTTGTCGGCCGACACCGTCGTTCCCAGTCCATACCGGGCAAGGACGCCGATCAGTCCGCCCGCGGCGACCAAGAGGACAGTCACCGGCGCAATGATTGCCGACCGAGCGGGCGATCGCCCGTCAGGGTGCAGCCGCTGTGCGGCGCTCGACGAGCCGCCGGAGGCGCTCGAGCGCCCGCGGCCTGCACGATGGCGCGCTTGACATCTCCGTAGATGTCTGTAACACATACGGCTTGAGCGTTTCGTCTGGCGGTGGGCTCGGGGAGGATCGCTGCGGTTCCGCGCAAGCCCGATCGCGGGCCGCGCGCCACCCCGCCCGTCGTCTTGATCGCTGTGGCGTTGGCGTCGACATACCAGGCGCTGCGCCCGCTGGCATCGGCCGTTTTGAGCGGCGGTGTCCGCACCACCGGGAACATCGAGCTAACGAAAGGGGCAGCGTGACGCGCACGCGACCGATCGCCTCAGACGTACCGCAGATGCCCAGCCCGAACCCCGGGTCTGCTGGCGACGATCCGCCGCCGGGCGCCCCACTCACTCCTGCCCAGCAGCGCGCGCTGCTCCGCTCCGCGCCGCTGAGCACGGCCGAATTCAAAACCGTCGGCGAGCTGGTCGAGCGCGGCGACCTTCCGCTGCGCCGCCTCTTGCGGCGGCGACACTATTAGCGTACGGCTTCAGCGCGCGAGCCGCGACGTCCTCGCCGTCGCTCGGCGTCAGCGAGCTGACACCGGCACTGCCCAGGGCTTGGCCGCGACGAACACGGCGTGTGCGAGCCGCGAGAACGGGAAGGGAGGTCTCATGAGGATCAAACGCCTCCTCCTGACGCTCCTGCTCGCCACCGCCGGCGCACTCTCCGCCACCGCCATCTCCGCCTGCGGCGCCGACGACGAGGTCACCGCCGAGCCCGACGAGGAGGTGCAGATCCGCATCACCGACACGGCCCTCGACCCCGAGCGGGTGGAGGTCAAGCCCGGGACGATCCGCTTCCGCATCGACAACGACAGCGAGCACCCGCACCAGCTGGCGGTCGAGACGCAGAACGGAGTCGAGGAGAGCGGCACGATCGACGCCGGCGACTCCGGCAGCCTGACCGTCGAGCTCGACGAGGGCGAGCACGCGATGTACGACCCGCTGGAGAACTACCGCGAGCGCGGCGTCGAGGGCGTGATCGTCGTGAGCGCCGACACGGACACCGTCGAGCGGACCGTCACCGACGAGGAGACGGACACCGTCATCGAGGAGGAGACGGACACCGTCATCGAGGAGGAGACAGAGACGGTCACCGAGCAGCAGACCGTCACCGAGCAGCAGACGGTGACGCAGCAGACGACGACTGCGCCCTGAGCGCGGGCGGCGCGCGGGTGCGACGCGCAATCGGCGCGTCAGCCGACGCCGGCGAGGCGCGGGCCGCAGCCAGCGAGGTCGTCGGCGAGCCGGCTTGCCCGTTCCTGGGTCCAGCGGCCGGACGAGACAAGGCCCTCGAGGAGGGCGTCAGCGTCGCTCATCGCCTCGCGACCAGCGTCGGCTCCCTCGCAGAACAGCAACGCGTCGGCGGCCTGTCGCAGTCGCTCCTGCTCGCCGGCGAGCAGCTTGCTCGGCCCGAGCTCGGCGAGCGTCTGCATGACTCGCCCGTATGCCTGTGAACGCTCCGATGTCATGCGTTCCAGGCTAGCGAACGTGAGCGTTCTTCTGCCCGCGAGTGCGCCATGTACCCGCTGGCAGAGCAGCCAACGAATGCTGCGCGAGCCGCTCAGCGGCGCGCCGGCGCCGGCTCGACGAGTCCAGCGGCGATCGCTTCATCGACGGGCTCGGCCTGCGCCGCCACGCCGAGCTGCGCATGCTGACGGTCGTCCGCGCGCGGGTCCGCGAGCGCGAGCGCCTGCGGGAGCCGGCGGCTGGCCTTCATCCGCCACTCCGCCAGCGGCTGCAGGATCCCGCGCAGCGCCAGCGCCGCCCCGACGTAGCGCGGCGCCCAGAGGCGCGCCGAACGGCGCTGCACGCCGCGCTCGATCGCGTCGACCGCCTGTGACAGCGGGGCGGGCGTCGAGACGAAGGACGGCATCGCCGAGGTCAGCGCCTGCGTCGACGGGTGCGCGAAGCTGCCGGTGACGAGGTCGGTGTCGATGAAGCCGAAGTACGCGCAGCCAACGCGCGCCCCGCTCGGCGCGAGCTCGACGCGCAGCGCGTCGGTCATCGCCTCGACGCCCGCCTTCGACGCGGTGTAGGCGCCCATCAGCGGCGTGTGGGTCGCCGCCGCCAGCGAGGAGACGTTCAGCAGGTAGCCGCGGTTGCGGGCGATCTCGCCGAGCACCGCGCGGTCCGTCCGCCAGACGCCGAGCAGGTTGACCTCGATCGTGCGTTCGAAGTGCTCGCGCGGCATCGTCGCCATGCGGCCCATGAACTGCAGCCCGGCGTTGGCGATCGCGACGTCGATCGCGCCGAAGCGGGCAAGCGTGGCGTCGACGGCCGCGACGAGCGCGTCGTAGTCGGTGACGTCGACCTCGAACCACGCCGCACGCGGCCCGAGCTGCTCTGCCAGCGCCCTGAGCTTCTCGGGCTCGAGGCCGACGAGCGAGACGTTCGCGCCCGCGGCGTGCAGCCGGCGCGCCGTCGCCGCTCCGATCCCGCGTGCCGCGCCCGTTATCAACACGGTCCGCCCGGCTACGTCCAAGCGCGCCCGCACCATCACGCGGCCGCCTTCGTCGCGGCGATGTCCGAGCTGTCGCGCAGCTCGTAGGCGCGCGTGTCGAAGCGTCGCGTGCGGTGGCGAAAGCGCCAGGTGAAGTCGGGCCAGAGGGTCGTGTTGCGTCCCTGCGAGTCGAGGTACCAGCTCGCGCAGCCCGACATCCAGACGGTGCCGGGCATCTTGGACTGGATCTGCGCGTTGTAGGCCGCCGTCGCCTCGCGCCTGACCTCGAACGTCGCGATCTGCTGCTCTTCCATGACGCGCAGCGCGTCCATCACGTAGCGCAGCTGCGACTCGATCATGAACACCATCGAGTTGTGGCCGAGGCCCGTGTTCGGTCCGATCAGCTTGAAGAAGTTCGGCAGGCCCCTCATCGTCGCCCCGAGGTAGGCCTGGATGCCGCCGGCCATGCGCTCGGCGAGCGTGCGCCCGTCGCGGCCGCGAACGAGCTGCGCCGTCGGCGGGTCGGTCACGTGGAAGCCGGTGCCGAGGATGATCGTGTCGACCTCGCGCTCGCTGCCGTCGGCGAGCACGATCGAGTTGCCCCGGATCGCGCGGATCGCCTCCGTGACGAGCTCCACGTCGGGTCGCGTGAGCGCCGGATACCAGTCGTTGGACAGCAGCACGCGCTTGCAGCCGAGCCGAAACTGCGGCGTCAGCCTGCGCCGCAGCTCTGGGTCGCGGACCTGCCTGCGCAGGTGTGCCAGCGCGATCTTCTCTGCGCCCTTCATGAGGCGCTGGTCCTTGATGAAGCCCAGCAGGAAGGCCTCGCGGCTCCAGTACACGCCCGTGCGCACGGCCCTCTGCGCGACCGGCAGCGCTCCGTAGAGGCGCCGCTCGAGGCGCGTGGTCGGGCGGTCGGTGTGGGGGAGGATCCACGGCGCGGTGCGCTGGAAGACGTGCATCTGCCCGACCTGCTCGGCGATCTGCGGGACGAACTGGATCGCCGACGCGCCGGTGCCGATCACCGCCACGCGCTCGCCGCTGAGGTCGTGGCCGTGGTCCCACTGCGCCGAGTGGAACATCTTGCCCGCGAAGCGCCGCAGGCCGGGGATCGCCGGCACCTGCGGATGGCTCAGCGGGCCGGTCGCGTCGACGACGACCTGCGCCGTCCAGCTCCCGCGCGACGTCTCGACGCTCCAGCGGCCGAGCTCGTCGTCCCACGTCGCCGCGGTCAGCTCGTGGCCGAAGCGGATGTGCGGGCGCAGGTCGTGGCGCTCGGTGAGGTCGCGCAGGTAGCTCCAGATCTCCGGCTGCAGCGAGTAGGTGCGACTCCAGCTCGGGTTGGGGGCGAACGAGAACGAGTACAGGTGCGACGGGACGTCGCACTGGCAGCCGGGATACGTGTTGGCCTGCCACGTGCCGCCGACCTCGTCCGCGCGCTCGAGCAGGACGAAGTCGTCGATGCCCTCCTGCTTGAGGCGGATCGCGAGCCCGAGCCCCGCGAAGCCCGTGCCGACGATCGCGACCCGGACGTGCGGCACTGCGCCCTCGATCGAACCCCGCCCGCGCGGGGTCGGGGTCAGCTCGACGACGCTCACCGCACCGGCTCGTGCTCGCGCTGCGTCCCCCCGCCGGGGTCTTCGGAGCCCTGCGCGACGGGATCGGGCCGCCGCCGCGCCCACTCGGGCAGCTCGGCGTCGTGCGGCTCGGGCTCGGGCTCGGGCACGGGCTCGGGCTCGGGCTCGCGCGCCCACTCCGGCGGCGGCGTGTCGCGCTCGCGGCCGGCCGTCACTCCGACGCGGTGGATGCCCCAGGCGAGCATCGCGATCAGCAGCAGCGCGAGCATCAGGACGCTGCCGTAGCCGGCGTACGTGATCGTGTCGTCCTGCGTCCTGGCCTCGCGCTGCAGCAGCTCCTTGTCGGAGCGGAAGCGCCGCTCGAAGCTGTTGCGGGCGGGGATGCCCGCGACCGGGATCGCGGTGTCGCGCGGCGCGTAGATCGGCAGGGCGCTGATCGCGTTGCCCTTGTGCAGGCGCACCATCGCCTTCCACGAGCCGTGCACGGGGATCGGCTTCGTCGTGCGGTAGACCCCCTGCGCGACCCGCTCGAGCCGGTCGACGACGAGCCGGCCGCCGCCCTGCCAGGCGGTGACCGTGAGCCACTTCGCGCCTTCGGCGGCGTCGCGCGGGTTCAGCGTGATCGTCGCGTCGACGGTGCGCTGCGGTCCGGAGCGGACGTCCGTCAGCGTCACCGAGGCGCGGATGTCGGTCTGCGCGGTGGTGAACAGCGGGAAGGCGAGCATCGCGAAGATCGCGATCGACGCCGTCAGCGCGACCGGCCTCAGGGATCGGTCGTAGGGGATGTCGTCGTCCAGGCGGGCGGCGACCCAGGCGCCGAGCAGCGCTGCGCTGACCGCCATCGCGAGGCCCAGCCCGATCGTCTCGGGCAGGATCTCGACAGGCCACGGCAGCGGCATCCAGACGTGCGACCAGCCCCATTCGGCGGCCAGGCCGACCGTGCCGATGAGCGCGCCCGCGGTCGCGCCGAACGCGAGCGGGCGCTGCTTGACGGCGATCAGCATCGCGGCGGCCTCGACGCAGAGCGCCTCGACGACGTACAGCGGGAAGTGCGGCAGCGACTCGCCGAGCGACCCGTGGACGAGCAGCGCGAGGCCGGCGCGCATGATGATGAAGAAGGCGACCGCGCCGAACAGGCCGCGGCGCCCGAGCCAGATCCGCGCCATGACGAGCACGAAGCCGGCGGCGAGCATGATCAGCATCGGGTGGAAGATGAGCTGGAACTGCGGCACGCCGAAGTCGAACTCGCCCTGGAAGGTCGACATGCCGACGAGCAGCCCGCCCGGCAGCCAGACCACGCGCAGGTGGCGAACCCAGGCCAGCTCGAGATGCATGACGCCCGCGGACTTCATCGCCCGCACGACCTCGGCCTGGATCACGGCGATCCCGAGCAGCGTCATCACGGCGCCGCCGATCAGCATCAGGTGGGTCGGGCCCCAGAGCGTGACGTCCTGGCCGAACAGGCGGTGCCAGACGTCGTCGAGCGGGAAGGCGACGAGCGAGAACGCGCCCGTCGCGCACATCAGGACGCCGCCGAGCGGCGCGTACCAGTCGCGACCGATGCGGATCGCGGTGGGGCCGGGACGATCGGCGCGCTCCTCACGACCGAGGCAGATCGCGAAGAAGCCCGACGCGAAGATGCCGTACAGGCCGCCGAGGATGAAGAAGTGGCCCGGATTGCCCCAGATGCTCGTGTCGCGCCCGCGGTCGATGTGCATCGACACGTCCCAGTACATCCCGAAGACGGCCGATATGAGCGAGATGATCGCCAGGCCGCACGGCAGCGAGGCCCAAGCGGGTTGCCCCGAGACGCGCTCGGAGAAGCGCTCGAACCAGCCCAGCGTCGGGATCAGCTCGGCACGGTGGCCGAGGCCGCCCATCAGCAGCACGATGATCGCGAAGCCGGCGATCGCGCCCGCGAGCCCCAGGTCTTCGGCCGATGCTCCGCCCGCACCCGGATCGGAGACCGTGGCGGCGATGACGGCCAGCGAGTCGAGCGCGCCCATGAGGACGTCACCGTAACATGTGACGCCAAACGATGTCAAATAGCTGGAGCGCCGCCCAGCACGGAGCTTCAGCCTCCGGCGGCGTGAGGGTTGCCGGTCGCCTTGCTCGGCTCGCTGTCGCGCTCGGAGTCGCTCTTGGGCGCGTCGACGTCCGACGCGACGTCGTCCGCGACGTCGTCCTCGGCGTGGTCGCGCGCGTCGATCCCCATGCCCGGCTGGGTTTCCTCGGGATAGCCCTCGCCGGTGCTGCCCGGGCGCGGCTGCTCGTGCTCGTCGTGATCCTGGTCGCGGTCGTTCATGGCGGGTGTGTACCCGCTCGGCTCGCGGCGACGCTCGCGCATAGGGAACCGCGCCGCGCCTCGACGAGCCCCTACAGCAAGCCGAGCGCCGCGCCGGCGTCGCGCACGACGTCGAACAGCGGCGAGGGGACGATCCCGAGGATCAGCGTCAGCGCGCCGAAGACGACCGCCACCGCGACGATCTCGCCCTGCGCGCGCACGCCCGTCGCCTCGTCCGAGCCTCCCGCGAGAACCGGGCGGTCTGCGCCGGGAAGCGGCGCGGGCGCGACGTCCCCGCCCGCTTCGGCCTCCGAAGGCGTCATCCAGATCGCCGCGATGACCTTCAGGTAGTAGGCAAGCGAGATCATCGACCCGACGACGATGAAGACCGCAAGCCAGGTGTAGCCGCCGTTGACGGAGGCCTCGATCAGATAGAACTTTCCGATGAAGCCGGCGGTCGCCGGGAAGCCGGCCAGCGCGAGCATGGCGATCGTCATCGGCCAGGCGAGCAGCGGCCGCGTCGCGCCGATCCCGTTCAGCGAGGCGATCTCGTCGCCCAGCGGCGTCTCGCGCTCGCGCGCGACGATGACCGCGAAGGCCGCGAGGTTCATCACGAGGTACACCGCGATGTAGAAGACCGTCGCCTGCAGCCCGAGCCGGGTCGCGACGACCACGCCGGCCAGCATGTAGCCCGCCTGCGCGACCGACGAGTAGGCGAGCAGCCGCTTCAGCGAGGACTGCCCGAGCGCGCCGACGTTGCCGACGACGATCGTGACCGCCGCCAGCGCAGCGAGCGGCGGCGCCCAGTCGATCGCCGCGTCGATCAGCGCGACGTCGAACAGGCGCAGCATGACGCCGAACGCCGCGGCCTTCGTGGCCACCGCCATGAACGCCGTGATCGGCGTCGGCGCCCCCTCGTAGACGTCTGGCGTCCACTGGTGAAACGGCGCCACGGAGGCCTTGAACGCGAGCCCCACGACCGTCAGCGCGATCCCGGTCAGCAGCAGCGGGTCGGTCACGAGCTCGCCGTCGCCGCCGAGCGCCGAGGCGATCCCGGAGAAGTCGGTCGAGCCGGTCGCGCCGTAGATGAGCGCGAGGCCGTAGAGGAAGACCGCGGAGCCGAGCGAGCCGACGATGAGGTACTTCAGCCCGGCCTCGAGCGACGTCGCGCGGCGCATCTCCGTCGCGCAGAGGACGTAGAGCGGGATGGAGAGCAGCTCGAGGCCGATGAACAGCGCGACGAAGTCCTCGGCGCCGGCGAGGATCACCATCCCGGCCACCGACCCGAGCAGCAGTGAGAAGTACTCGCCCGCGCCCGCCTCGCGGACGGCGTCCGAGCGCAGCGACAACAGCACGGTCAGCGCGCCGGCGAGCGCGCAGATCACCGTCACGGCGAGCGTC
>JAHWJE010000340.1 GCA_019348575.1 Actinomycetota bacterium
CGGCAACCCGCACTCGTCGATCGTCGACGGCCAGCTCACGTCGGTCATCGACGGCACGCTCGTCAAGGCCGTCTCCTGGTACGACAACGAGTGGGGCTACTCCAACCGCTGCGTCGACGTGCTGCAGAAGGTGCTGTAGTGCGCCGGCTCGCAATCGTCCGCCGCCACGAGATGGATGACTGACGTGCGGACGATCGACAGTCTCGGAGACATCGACGGGCAGCGCGTCCTCGTCCGGGTCGACTTCAACGTGCCGGTCGCCGACGGCAAGGTCGGTGACGACACGCGCATGCGGCGTGCGCTGCCGACGCTCGAGGCGCTGCGCGAGCGTGGCGCGAAGCTGCTGCTCGTCTCGCACCTCGGTCGGCCGAAGGACCGCGAGCCCGAGTTCTCGCTCGCGCCGATCGCCGAGCGCACGGGCCAGCTGCTGCACACGGAGGTCCAGCTCGCGCCGGACCTCGACCACGTCCCCGACGGCGACGTCGTCATGCTCGAGAACATCCGCTACGAGCCGGGCGAGACGAAGAACGACCCCGAGCTCGCCGAGCGCCTGGCGTCGCTGGCCGACTACTACGTCAACGACGCGTTCGGCACGTCGCATCGCGAGCACGCGTCGACGGTCGGGATCATCCCGCTCGTCAAGCACTCGGCCGCGGGGCTGCTCTTCCAGAGCGAGGTCGACACGATCCGGCTGATCATGAACCACGCCGATCGCCCGTTCCTGGCGATCATGGGCGGCGCCAAGGTCACCGACAAGATCGCGGTCATCGACAAGTTCCTCGACGTCGCCGACGTGATCCTCCTCGGCGGGGCGATGGCGACGCCGTTTTTCAAGGTCCTCGGCCACGACATCGGCGAGAGCCTGTGCGAGGACGCGGGCCTCGAGCCCGCCCGCCGGGCGCTCGAGAAGGACGGCTACCCCGACGGCAAGCTGCGCCTGCCGGTCGATCTCGTCGTCGCCGACAAGTTCGCCGGCGACGCCGAGGTGCAGATCCTTCACGGCGTCGACGTGCCCGACGGCTGGATGCAGCTCGACATCGGCTCCAAGACGCGCACCGAGTACGTCGCCGAGATCCGCAAGGCCAAGACGATCTTCTGGAACGGGCCGATCGGGGCCTTCGAGCACAAGTCCTTCGCGGCCGGTTCGCTGGCGATCGCGCAGGCGATGGCGCAGACGGAGGCGACGACCGTCGTCGGCGGCGGCGACTCGGCCGCGGCGCTGGCCGAGTTCGGCCTCGCCCACAGCGTGACGCACCTGTCGACGGGCGGCGGCGCGGCGCTGAACCTGATCGAGGGAACGCCGCTGCCGGGGCTCGAGGCCCTGAAGGACTAGCGAGGCCGCGCGCAGATGCCCCGCACGCCCTTCATCGCCGGCAACTGGAAGATGCACAAGACGGTCGCCGAGGCCGAGGACTACATCCAGGCCTTCCTCCCGCGCGTGTCCAGCGCCGACGGCGTCGACCTCGCGATCTGCGTGCCGTTCACCGACCTGCAGGCGATGGTCGACTCCACGCGCGGCTCGCGCGTCGAGGTCTTCGCGCAGAACATGCACGAGGAGCCCAGCGGCGCGTTCACCGGTGAGATCGCGGCGCCGATGCTGACCGAGATCGACGTCCACGGCGTCGTGCTCGGGCACTCCGAGCGCCGCCAGCACTTCAACGAGACCGACAAGGCCCTGGCGCAGAAGATGGTCAGCGCGTTCGACGCCGGGCTGAAGCCGATCCTCTGCGTCGGCGAGACCGAGGAGGAGCGCGAGCGCGGCGACACCGAGCGCAAGCTGCGCCATCAGGTGCAGGAGGGCCTCGACCGCCTGACGCCCGAGCAGATCGCCCGCGTGACGATCGCGTACGAGCCGATCTGGGCGATCGGCAGCGGCAAGGTCGCCACGCCCGAGCAGGCGCAGGAGGCGATCGCGTTCGTGCGCGCGCTGATCAAGGACAAGGCCCCCGACGCGGCCGCCCAGGCGCGCGTCCTGTATGGCGGCTCGGTGTCACCGGACACCGCACCCGAGCTGCTGGCGCTGCCCGACGTCGACGGCGCGCTCGTCGGCGGCGGCTCGCTGGACCCCGAGAAGCTCGCCCGGATCGTCGACGCCGCGGTCCAGCTCGCGGCCGCCGCCGCCTCCTGAGCGGGTGGGCGGGGTGGACAGGCCGTCGTCCGTCTGCCTCGTCGTCCTCGATGGCTGGGGCCTCGCTCCGGGCGGTCCGGGCAACGCCGTCTCGCTCGCCAGGACACCCGTCTTCGACGCCCTCTGGCGGCGCTACCCCTACACGACGCTGGCGGCCAGCGGCGCCGCGGTCGGGCTGCCCGACGGGCAGATGGGCAACTCCGAGGTCGGCCACCTGAACCTCGGCGCCGGTGCCGTCGTCAAGCAGGACCTGACGCTGATCGACGAGGCCGCCAAGCTCGAGGCCTTCGGCGGCAACGAGGCGCTGCTCGCCGCGCTGCAGGACGCGCCGCGCGTGCACCTGATCGGCCTCGTCTCCGACGGCGGCGTGCACTCGAGCATCGACCACGTCCGCGCGCTGGTGCGGATGGCGGCGCACGCAGGCGTCGAGGACCTCGTGATCCACGCCTTCACCGACGGGCGCGACACGCTGCCGACAGCGGGGGCGGAGTTCGTCGGAACGCTCGAGCGCTGGTGCGCGGAGGAGGGCGTCGGGCGCGTCGGGAGCGTCATCGGGCGCTACTTCGCGATGGATCGCGACGGCCGCTGGGAGCGCATCCAGCAGGCCTACGACCTGCTCGTGCACGGAACCGCCGCGCATACCGCGCCGACGGGGCGCGCGGCGGTGCTCGCCGCCTACGACCGCGGCGAGACGGACGAGTTCGTGACCGCGACGGCGGTCGGCGATTATTTTGGGCGGCACCTTGCATGCGTGACCGCCGGCCTCGAAGCCAGCCGACCGCCGCCGCCGGCGCCACCGCGCCGCCCGCCGGCCGCGTCGCCGAGC
>JAHWJE010000341.1 GCA_019348575.1 Actinomycetota bacterium
GACGCCGACGCCGCCCTGCGCGGTGCCCCGCACCGTGGTGCCGAGCATCCACTCGCCCTGCCCGTCCCAGTCGGTGGCGCCGGCCCAGGTGGCCTGCACCGGTGCATCGACGTCGACGCTCAGCACGAGGGTGGCGGTCATGACGGCCATGGTGCGGTGGACGCGCCGATCACGCACCCTGCGCGCGGCGCTCGAGCTCGGCCAGCCGCCGGTCCCGGTCGGCCAGCTCGTCGGCGAGCCGCGCGAGCAGCGCGTCGACCTCGTCCATCCGGTAGCCGCGCAGCGCCATCGACAGGCGGACCTGCTCGACGTCGCCGGCGCCGAGCGGCGCGTCGGGCAGCGCCAGGTCCGGCCGGTCCCGGGGTGCGTCGGCCAGCAGCGGGTCGTCGCGGGTGGCGACGAAGGCGGTGCCGAGCAGGACCGCGACGACGCCGAGCAGGCCGAGCAGGGTGACCACGCGCCGATGCTGCCACGCTGTCCCGGCGGACGCGCTCGGTGGACGATGGCGTCACGGTTCGAACTCGAGCGCCTCCTCCGCGAGCGGCGTGAACGTCCGCGGGTCGCGCAGGCCGGCCTCGACGAGGTCGAGGGCCTGCCGAAGCCGACTCGCGCCACGAAGCGCCGTGGATTCCGCCCCGAGGGCCCGCTGGAGGAACTCAAGCACCGCGCGTTCGTCATCGGCGCTGATCTCCCAGGGCGTCGTGGGCCCTTGGTGCTGCTGCATGACGAGCAGCGTGTCAAGCACCTCCGCGGTGAGGACGAGGTTGAAGTAGTGCACGAGGTCGTCCTGATAGCGCTCGACGATGGCCTCGTAGACGGGCTTGCCCGGGCGCTGCAGCTCACGGGTGATGCGGTCGGCGTCGAGCACCGTCGCCCCCCGCTCGGCGAGGAGCCCGGCCACCGTGGACTTGCCGCAGCCCATCCCCCCGGTCAGGCCGATCGCCCTCACCGCCGGGACCGTAGCGGGCAGTCGGTGTCGGGACCGCCCTTCAGTCGGGACGCCGCCCTGCCGATCACCAGGAGGACCGAAGCGCCGCCGAGAGCCCACACCCAGACCAGGAAGCGAGCCCACCGTGCCCACCGCCGTCGTCGTCCTCCTCGTCACCTTCCTGCCGTCCACCGTGACGGTCCTCTTCCTCGTCGTGGTCAGCTTGATCTTCTGGTTGGCCTTCGGCTTCCTGACGACGATCGCCGGCGGCGTCCCGTCGGTCTGGCGAGCGGCGGCGGGGGCGGCGGGCGGTGCCGGCGGAGGCGGACCGACGAAGAACTCGTCGGCGCCGAGGTCGCTGGCAGCCCCGTTGGTGCGCGGCTGGCCGTCGATGTCCGTCGGCGACTCGCCCGGCGCCGCCGCCCTGTCGATCGCCGGGGAGCCGTCGCGCAGGTGGTAGTTGCGCTTCGCGGGATTGGTGAACAGCGCCTCGGGAGCGCTCGTGCGGTCGTTGCTGGCGCTGAACGTCAGCGTCGCGGAGTTCGCGGCGATCGTCGTGAGCGGAAGCGCGGTCAACAGGCCCTCGTAGTTCGCCGCCGAGCTCGCGCCGAGCACGATCGAGTCGCTGATCGTCGCTGCGATGCTGCCCACCGGCGGCGAGAGCGGCACACCGATCGCCGCGCTCGAGTCGAGCACGATCCCGTTCGCCGTGCCCGCCACCGTGATGTGCCGCCCGGTGACGGTCGCGTCGCCGGCTGCGCCGGGCAGCGACCCGACGCCGGTCCTGACGCGCAGGCCGGCGCCCTCGCCTCCGCTGCCGCCGCTGAGGACGCTCGACTCGAGCGTCAGGCTCGTCGCCGCCGTCGCGGGCTGGACGAGCACCGCGGAGGTGCCGGCAGCAGCGGAGTAGACCGCGCTGCGCGTGATCGAGTTGCCGGCGCCGTTGACGATCGACATGCCCTGGTCGGCCCCGCTGACGAGCGCCGCGTCACGCACGGCGGCACCGGCGGTGCCGGTCACGCTGACGGCCGGGCCTGCGGATGTCACCACGATGACCTTCTCGAGCACGCTGGGCTCCGCGCCATCGCCGCTGAACGTGATCGTGCCGGTGATGGCGACGCCCGCCGCCGAACCGGTGATGGTCACGGGGACGGCGAAGTTCGCCGGCTCGGCGTACGTGCCGGGCGACACCGAGACGGTGTCGCCCGCGGCGACCGCGCCGGCCGCGACGGCGAGCGACTCGCAGGTCAGATCGCCCGCCCCGCACGCGCCGCCGCCGGCGGCCACGGTGTAGGTCGCCGCATGGGCCGCGGCAGGGGCGGCGAGCACCGCCAGCGCGGTAGCGGTGAGAGCCAACGAGCGACGGCGGCCCAGACGTGACATTCATTCCTCCAGAGATCGGCGCAACAGCTTCCCTGAGACCGTCCTCGGCAATTGAGGCGAAAACCTGTAGGCCCTGGGCAGCTTGTATCCGGCGAGTCGGACGCGACAATAGTCCTGTAGCTCCTCCTCTGATGCCGTCTGTCCGGCCTTGAGGACGACTGTTGCGACGACGCGCTCGCCCCAGTCGGGATCGGGAACACCGTGCACGCCCGCCTCCGCTACGGCCGGATGGCTCTCGAGCACCGCTTCGACCTCCGCCGGCGCGACGTTCTCGCCGCCGGTGATGATCGTGTCGCCGGCGCGCCCGGTGACGATCAGGTTGCCGCCGGCGTCCAGCGCGCCGCCGGGCCTGGCCCATTCCGGGCGTCGTCGTCGGTGGCCGGCTCACCGCTGTAGCGGGCCCGGTCGACGATCGGCGCCATCGCGCCGAGCAGGCCGACGGGGCCGGCGCCGAGCACTACCGCGGTCAGCCCTTCACCCGTGCCCGGCCGATTCCCCCAAACCAGTCGCTGCTGTACCGCCCATACCTGTGCCAGCGCCTTTTCGGCAATCGTCAGCGGCTCGACCAGGACGCCGATGTCGCGCAGTTCCGCCGGAATGCGGTGCAGCCACCTGCGCTCGTCCACGACCATCTCGGT
>JAHWJE010000342.1 GCA_019348575.1 Actinomycetota bacterium
CGTTGGCCAGCGCCTGGCGGATGACCTGCTCCTGCGCCGGCCCGTTGGGGGCCGACAGCCCGTTGCTCGCGCCGTCCTGGTTGGTCGCCGTGCCGCGCACGACGCCGAGCACGCGGTGCCCGTTGCGGCGCGCGTCCGACAGGCGCTCGACGACGAGCACGCCCGCGCCCTCGGCCCAGCTCGCCCCGTCGGCGGCGGCCGAGAAGGCCTTGCTGCGCCCGTCCTTCGCCAGCCCGCGCTGGCGGCTGAACTCGACGAACATCCCCGGCGACGAGAGCACCGTGACGCCGCCGGCGAGCGCCAGCGAGCACTCGCCCGAGCGCAGCGCCTGGCAGGCCAGATGCAGCGCGACGAGCGACGACGAGCAGGCCGTGTCGACGGTCACGCCCGGCCCCTGCAGCCCGAGCGCGTAGGACACCCGCCCGGAGATCACGCTCGTCAGCGAGCCCGTCATGCGCAGCCCCTCGTACTCGGTCGCGAAGCCCGGGAGGAACGACGCGTAGTCCTGCGAGCTGACGCCCACGAAGACGCCGGTCGCCGAGCCCGCCAGCCGCTCGGGGTCGATCGCCGCGTCCTCGAGCGCGGCCCAGGCGGTCTCGAGCACGAGCCGCTGCTGGGGGTCCATGACCTTGGCCTCGCGCGGCGCGATCTGAAAGAAGGCCGCGTCGAAGTCGGGCGCGTCGTAGAGGAAGCCGCCCGCCTGCACGTAGCTCTTGCCCGGCTCGTCGGGATCGGGGTCGTAGAGCCCGTCGAGTTCCCACCCGCGGTCCGTCGGGAACGGGCCGATCGCGTCGGTGCCGGAGGCCACGAGCTCCCACAGGTCCTGCGCGGACTCGACGCCCCCCGGGTAGCGGCAGCTCATCCCGACGATCGCGATCGGCTCGTCATGGTGGGCGCGCCCGCGGACGGTCGCGCGCGCGGCCTGCGCGGCGCCCGACAGGATCGAGCCGATCCGCTCGGCGACCGCGGCGGGCGTCGCATGGTCGAAGACGAGCGTCGACGGGAGCGCCAGCCCGGTCACCTGCGCGAGGCGGTTGCGCAGCTCGACGCCCTGCAGGGACTCCATCCCGAGCTCGCGAAACGCCCGTCGTGGGGCGACCGCGTCGGGCGAGTCGAGGCCCAGCACGGCCGCCGCGTGCTCGCGCACGAGCGTGAGCAGCGCCGCGTCGCTGCGCTGCGCCTCGGACAGCAGCGAGTCCGCAGGGGTCGGTGCCGCCGGCTCCTGCGCCGCGACGCTCGCCGCCTCGGGCGCCGGCAGCTCGACGCGCTGCGGCCGCGCCGCCGCGAATGCGGGGGTCCAGTCGACGGCGATGCCGCGGGCGTGCGCCTCTCCGACGCAGCTCAGAAACCGCGCCAGGCCGCCGTCGCGGCGCAGCGATGCGATCACCGCGATCGGGCGCGGCGGCGAGGCGGCCTCGATCGTGCCCTCGACCGCGAACGTCAGCACCGGGTGCGGACTGGACTCGATGAACGCCGTCGCGCCGTCGCGCACGAGCGCGCGCGTGGCCTGCTCGAAGCGGACCGGCCGGCGCAGGCTGCGATACCAGTACTCGGGGCCGAGCTCGCTGTAGTCGACCGGCTCGCCGCTCACAGACGAGTAGAAGGTGACCCCGCTGGGCCGCGGCGCGACCGGCGCGAGGTCGCGCGCGAGCCGCTCGCGGATCGCCTCGATCTGGCTGGAGTGCGCGACCGAGGACGTGCCGTCGACGCGGATCCGGCGCGCGCGGACACCGTCCGACTCGCACCCGGCCAGCAGCTCGTCGAGCGCGCGCTGCTCGCCCGCCACGACGACCGCGCGCGGCCCGTTGAACGCCGCGAGCGTCAGCCGGCCGGCGACCTGCGCGAGGCGCGCCTCGAGCTCGTCGGCGTCGAGGGCGACGAGGACCATGCCGTCGTCGCCGCCGAGCTCGTGCAGCGCGCGGCTTGTCAGCGCCGCGACGCGGGCGGCGTCCTCGAGCGACAGCACGCCCGCCACGCAGGCGGCGGAGATCTCGCCGAGCGAGTGGCCGACGACGGCGTCGGGGCGAACGCCGAAGGAGCGCCACAGCGCGGCGAGCGAGACCATCACGCAGAACAGCGACGGCTGGACGACGTCCGAGCGCTCCCACAGCGGGTCGTCGGCCGGGTCGATGGCGGCGCCGCCGTGCGGGTACTGGCCGATCATCGCGCCCCGCATGCCGGGCAGGCCCTGCGTGCGCTCGAGCTCGGCCACCGCCTCGGCGGTGCCGACGCCGCGGAATAACCTACTTGACGTGACCGAGCGTCTCATCCACGTCACCACGGGAACGGCGCTCGCGGACGAGGTCGAGTGGGCGCGTTCGGTGACCCAGCGCGTCCGCGGTTTGATCGGGCGACGCAACCTCCCGCCGGCCCTCGTGCTCGAGCAGCTCGACGATCTCGAGCACGGTGATCGACGCCGGGTCGCGGCCGAAGGAGTAGCCGCCCTTCACCCCGCGCTGCGACTTCAACACGCCGGCTCGCCGGAGCACGGCGAAGAGCTGCTCGAGGAACTGGGCCGGGATGTCGCGGCGGCGGGCCAGCTCGCCCAACGGCACGGGCGCGTCTCCGCCCACCCGGCCGAGCTCGGCGAGCGCGCGGCTCCCGACGTTGCGGGCCTGCTCGGGCGTGAGACGAAGGACGCGCACGTAGATGTCCAGCGCATCATCGAAGGCGAGCCGATCCGAGACGAGGTCGACGAAGGCGATCACGTGCCTGACGTGGGTCGCCAGCAGCCGCTCCTGGCAGACCGCGGTCGCCAGGTCCACCTGTCGCTGCAAAGTACGCGAAGAACTCTTGAGCAGGGCCACTTGCACCACCTCCCGGGCGTCTGAAGTGCTCCGACGAGTCGCAGCCCGCGACCGTCGCCATTCACATCGGCTTCACCGGCGGTTTCGCAATTTCCATTCCGATCCCGGAACGCGCTCGGGCCGCGATCCATCGGCGGATCAC
>JAHWJE010000343.1 GCA_019348575.1 Actinomycetota bacterium
ATCCGCGCGAACCTCGAGCCGCTCGCGCCCGGCGAGCGGCCGCGCATCGTGACGCTCGCCGCGATCGTCGCGTTCCTGTTCGCGATCGCCAACGTCGCGACCGCGCTGACCGGCAACGACATCTCGACGGCCAGCGGCGACCCCTCGATCGCGACCGCCGTGACGACCGCGTTGCTGCTGCTCGCGGCGTTCGGCATGCTCGCCGGCCAGTACTGGGCCGTGCTCGGCTTTCAGACGATCCTCGGCATCCAGATCGTCTTCTTCTCGCTGTACCTGATCGGCGTGCAGAAGCTCTGGCACGCGATCATCCCCGCGGTCGCGATCGGGCTGCTCGGCTGGCTGTTCTGGAAGCTCGTGCGCCCGATGGCGCAGCTGCAGATGCCCCGCCGCGGGCCGCGCGAGCCGGCGTCGTAGGCTGATCGGTCGCGTCCGGGCCGCCCGGCCGAGTCGATAGGCTCGATCGCCGATGGCTGAGAGCTCCTACGACTGCATCGTGATCGGCTCGGGCCCCGGCGGCTACGTCGCCGCGATCCGCGCCGCGCAGCTCGGAATGAGGACCGCGGTCGTGGAGTCCGATCTCGTCGGGGGGCGCTGCCTGAACTACGCCTGCATCCCCGCGAAGGCGGTCCTGCGCGTGGCCGACGTGCTCGGCGAGATCCGCGACGCCGACGCCTACGGGATCAGCGTCGGCGAGCCGGCCGTCGACTTCGACGCCGTCGCCGGGCGGCGCAAGAAGGTCGTCAAGACGCTGACCGGCGGCGTCGCCGGACTGCTGAAGCGCAACGGCGTCGACGTCATCGAGGGCCACGCCTCGGTGACCGACGACGCCAACGTCAAGGTCGGCGGCAACTTCGACGGCACCGAGATCGAGGCGCGGTTCGTCATCCTCGCGACCGGCTCGACGAAGAAGCCGCTGCCGGGCACCCGGTTCGGCGGTCGCGTCATCGGCACCGAGGAGGCCTGGGCGCTCGAGCAGCTGCCCGCGACGCTGGCCGTCGTCGGCGCGGGCGCGTCGGGCACCGAGATCGCCTCGGCCTACGCCCGACTGGGCAGCGACGTCACGCTCTTCGAGGCCCTCGACCGCGTGCTGCCGACCGAGGACGAGGACATCTCGAAGGTCGCCGAGCGCGGCTTCAAGAAGCAGGGCATCGCCGTTCGCACCGGCGTCTTCGTGCAGGACGTGCAGACCGGTGCGGACGCCGTCACCTTCACCGCCGGCGGCGAGCCGCAGTCGGCCGAGTGGCTCGTCATCGCCACCGGCCGCGCCCCCGACGTCGAGGGCCTCGGCCTCGAGGAGGCCGGCGTCGCGCTCGCGTCCGACGGGCTGATCGCCGTCGACGGCGCGCTGCGCACCTCGGTCGCGGGCGTCTACGCGATCGGCGACCTCGTGGCCGGCCCGGCACTGGCGCACAAGGCCTCCGACGAGGGCGTCATCGCCGCCGAGGACGCCGCCGGCCAGGAGACGCACCCGCTCAAGCACGTCGACATCCCGCGCGCGACCTTCTGCCATCCGAACGTCGCGAGCTTCGGGCTGACCGAGCAGCAGGCGCGCGACGCCGGTCACGACGTCGTCGTCGGCAAGCTCGGCTTCGGCGCCGTCGGCGCGGGCACCGTCTATGGCGACCGCAGCGGGCTCGTGAAGATCGTCGGCGACCGCACGTACGGCGAGCTGCTCGGCGGGCACATCATCGGCGCGAAGGCGACCGAGCTCATCCAGGAGCTCGTCAACGTCCGCGCGCTCGAGGGCGGCTACCCCGAGGTCGCCCGCATGGTGCACGGCCACCCGACGCTGTCGGAGGCGATCATGGAGGCGGCCCGCGACGCCGACGGCTGGCTCATCCACGGCTGACCCTTTGCGCTGTGCGCGCCGCCTTCTACTACGACCTCTTCAGCCCCGAGGCGTACCTTGCCGCCGAGCGCGTCATCAACCTGCTGCCGGCCGCCGAGTGGATCCCGGTCTTCGCGCCGCAGCTCGGGGGCGCCGACCTGCTCGACGGCTTTCGCTGCCAGGCCGACCGCGAGGCGTTCTTCGACCGCATCGAGCGCCTTGCCGCCCGCCGCGGGCTGCAGGACGTCCGCTGGCCGCAGCCGTTTCCGTGCGACTCCGCCTACGCGATGCGCGTCGCCACGTACGCCGGCCAGATCGGCCGCGCCGTCGCGTTCTCGCTCGCCGCGTTTCGCCAGGCGTTCGCCGGCGGCCGCGACCTGGGCCTCGTCGACAACGTGCTGATCGCCGCCGCCGCGTGCGAGATGCACCCGCGCGCGGTGAAGAAGGGCGCGGAGCTCGCCTCCGTCGCGCGGGCGCTCGAAGAGGCGACCGCGCTCGCAGCTCGGCGCGGCGTGCGAGACGTGCCCGCCGTCTGGCTGCCGGGCGGGGACGGCGGGCGCGTCTTCCACGGCGACGACGCGCTCGACGGCGCCGTTCGCGCGCTGATCGCGTAGCGTCGAGCGCGATGCGCGCCAACCGCAGCTACCGCCTGCTGCACACCCGCTCCAGCCGCCGTCCGGCAAGCCTCGATCCGGCCCGGATCGACCACCTCGAGGTCGTCGAGGTGGCCTCCGGGGAGGTCGTGCTGTTCTGGGATCTGCCGGCGCCCGACGCCGCGCGCCAGGCGCGGCGGCTGCGCGAGGACCTGTCCCAGCTCGACGAGGTCGCGTTCCTGTCGCGCTGGTCGGCCTGACGCGCGGGCACGTGCGCGGTCGGCCGCGCTGGCTCGGACGGCCCCGCCCTGGCCCGACGCGGTGCGACGAATCACCGTCGTCAGGCGACGTCATTCGACACGCCCAGCGCCGGTCGCGCCGGCCGCGCCGCTGACGCACCGCAGCGTTCGGTTCGCCAGCCACTCACCGCGCGGCGCACGCGGGGTACCCTGGATGAGGAATGGCACAACGCGTCGCACAACCCGCCGAGCATGCGGGGCTCCCCGAGCCCGCCGTCG